>DAVZKM010000029.1:0-13207 GCA_052272245.1 Eubacterium sp. | reverse complement strand
TCCAAAGTAAACTCATTTTCTATGCAACTCCTTTCCATCTTTTACGGCGGAAGAACCGGACGTGACGGCTGCGGCGGTGCAACAGGCTCGTCAAAAGCTCACGACTCATCTTCTATTGAAACCTGCGGCGCAGAGGTTCAAAAGGGTAATCCTCCTACGGAACGTAAAATCCAGCGTTTATTCCGCAAGGCAGAGGTTGCTAAAATGATTAAACGTTGCAATGACTTCGGTGCCGGCGGCGTATCCGTTGCTATCGGTGAGCTTGCAGACGGGCTTAAGATTGACCTTGACAAAGTACCTAAAAAATATGACGGCCTTGACGGAACAGAACTCGCTATTTCAGAATCGCAGGAAAGAATGGCAGTAGTTCTTGACAAGGCAGACGTTGATACATTCATCAAGCTTTCCAACGAGGAAAACCTTGAAGCTACTCCTGTTGCTGTTGTAACAGATGAAAACAGACTTGAAATGACATGGAGAGGCGACAAGATTGTTGACCTCAGCCGTGATTTCCTTAACACAAACGGTGTAACTCAGCACGCTAAGGTTGAAATCAGCGCAGTTGACGAAAATAAGAATTACAGAAAAGAAGTGCCTGCTGCTCTTGATACGCTTTCACTTGCAGACGCACTTAAGGCAAACCTTTCACGTCTTGAAGTTTGCAGTCAAAAAGGGCTTGTTGAGCGATTTGACTCATCAATCGGCGCCGCAACCGTTCTTATGCCTTATGCAGGCAAATATCAACTAACTCCCGAGGAAGCAATGGTAGCAAAAATTCCTCTTTTAGAGGGTGAAACAGACACGGCAACGGTTATGGCTTACGGCTTTATCCCTAAGCTTTCACGTTGGTCACCGTTCCATTCTGCCGCATTTGCAGTATCAGAATCGCTTGCTAAGCTTGCCGCAGTAGGTTGTGACCCGTCACAGGCAAGGCTTACATTCCAAGAATATTTTGAAAGACTTAATGATGTACCGTCACGTTGGGGCAAGCCGACAGCCGCACTTTTAGGTGCGCTTACGGCTCAGGTTGGATATAAATGCCCGTCAATCGGCGGTAAGGACTCAATGAGCGGCAGCTTCAACGACCTTGACGTTCCTCCTACTCTCGTTTCATTCGCAGTAGGTATGAGCGAGGCTTCTAAAACCGCATCATCACAATTTAAGCGCATTAATTCAACGGTTAAGCTTCTTGAACTTCCTGTTGACGAGGAAACAGGCTTGCCGATTTATGACAAGGCTATGGAACTTATGGTAAGCGTTTACGAAGGAATAAGAAACGGCAAAATCCTTTCAGCTTCCGTTATTAAAGAGGGCGGCGCTGCAGCGTGCGTATGCAAAATGGCATTCGGTAATAAATTCGGTTTCACCTTCGCTCAAGGGCTTGATAAAGAAACATTATTTGCCGCAAAAGAGGCTTCTTTCGTTGTTGAACTTGCAGACGAAAATGCTTACGACGGCATAATTCTCGGTAAAACAAACGATAACGGCGTATTCATCATTGACGGTGACGTTCAGACTGTTGACGAGCTTATTAACGCTTGGTGCGGCAAGCTTGAAAAGGTATTTGCTACCGATTCGGGCAAGAAAGCCAATATGCCTTATGACGTACCGCTTTATAAAGAGCGCTCAATATTTGTTGCTAAAAACAAGGTTGCAAAGCCAAAAGTATTTATTCCTGCATTCCCGGGCACTAACTGCGAGGTTGACTCTGCAAGAGCATTTGAAAAGGCAGGCGCAAAAGCAAACATTCTTGTTGTAAACAACCTTTCATCTTCGGCTATTAACGAAACAATTGACAAAATGGTTGAAGAAATCGAATCATCGCAAATCATTATGCTTCCGGGCGGCTTTTCAGGCGGTGACGAGCCTGAAGGCTCAGGCAAGTTTATTGCCACAACGTTTAGAAATCCTAAGGTTAAGGAGGCTGTTACAAAGCTTCTTAACAACCGTGACGGCTTAATGCTCGGCATTTGCAACGGCTTCCAGGCTCTTATCAAGCTCGGCCTTGTGCCTTACGGCGAGATTAAGGAAATTAATGAAAACGACCCTACCCTTACATTTAACACTATCGGCAGGCATATTTCATCAATGGCATATACAAGAGTTGCAAGCGTCAAATCTCCTTGGTTTAGCAGTGTTAATGCGGGAGACGTATTTGCAGTGCCTATCAGCCACGGCGAAGGACGTTTCGTTGCAAACGATGACGTTATGAAAAAGCTTATTGAAAACGGTCAGGTTGCCACTCAATACGTAAATCTTGACGGCGCTCCTGTAAGCGATATGCCGTTTAACCCTAACGGTTCGGTCTGCGCAGTCGAGGGTATAACATCTCCCGACGGACGTGTACTCGGCAAAATGGGCCACGTTGAAAGAAAGGGCAATGACCTTTATGCTAACGTTCCGTTTGAAAAGGATATGAAAATCTTTGAAAGCGGCGTAAATTATTTTAAATAATTGATACATATTGAAAGGAAATTCATTATGAAATATGTAGTTGTTTTATATGACGGTATGGCTGACTATCCCGTACCTGCACTCAACGGCAAAACGCCTATGATGTGTGCAAAAAAGCCTAATATGGACTACCTTGCAAAGAGGGCCGAGGTAGGACTTATCAGGACTGTTGCGCAAGGATTAAAGCCCGGCTCCGACGTTGCAAATATGAGTGTTTTGGGCTTTGACCCTATGAAGTATTACACGGGAAGAAGTCCGCTTGAGGCAGCGTCAATCGGCATTGATATGAAGCCTACAGACGTATCACTTCGTACAAATCTTGTTACTCTTTCAGAAGACGACTTACCTTACGAGCAAAAGACGATTGAGGATTATTGCGCAGATGATATTTCAACCGAAGAGGCTGAAATTCTTATTAAATATATTGATGAGAAGCTCGGCACAAACGAATTTAAGTTCTATCCGGGCGTATCGTACCGTCATTGCCTTATTTGGGACAACGGTACAACCGACCTTGGCAAAATGACTCCTCCTCACGATATTACGGGCAAGGTTATTACAGAATATCTTTCAACAAGCGAGAATGCAAAGCCGCTTATCGAGCTTATGAAAAAAAGTTATGATTTGCTTAAAGACCACCCTGTAAACCTTGCAAGGAAAAAGGCGGGCAAAAGACCTGCAAACTCAATTTGGCTTTGGGGAGAGGGAAAAAGGCCTGCTCTTTCACCGTTTGAGGAAATTTACGGCATCAAGGGCGCTGTTGTTTCTGCCGTTGACCTTATCAAAGGTATCGGCGGCTGTGCTAAAATGGAAGTTGCCGAGGTTGAGGGTGCAACAGGCTATATTGACACTAACTTTGAGGGCAAAGCCAATGCCGCTCTTGACTGCTTAGAGAGAAACGACCTTGTTTACATTCACTTTGAAGCACCTGACGAATGCGGACACAGAAACGAGCCCGAAAACAAGGTAAGAGCAATTGAGCTTATTGACGAAAGAGTTTTGCCTATTCTTTTTGAAGGACTTAAAAAGTATGATGATTACAAAATTATGATTTTGCCCGATCACCCTACTCCTATCGTTACACGTACCCACGCAAGCGACCCCGTTCCTTATCTTATTTATCATAAGCAAAACGAGATTGACGGCGTTGACACAATCAATGAGGAAACGGCAAAGCAAACGGGCAATTATATTGACCACGGCCCAAGCATTATGAAGCATTTTTTGAATGATTGATTAAGAAATCAAAATAATAAAGGGAATATTATATTATGAAACAAGGTACTATCTGCGTGCAGGGCGCATACCGCCCAAAAAACGGTGAGCCAAGGGTTTTGCCCATCGTTCAAAGCACAACATACAAATACGATTCAAGCGTAGAAATGGGAGACCTTTTTGACTTAAAGAAAAGCGGATATTTCTACTCTCGACTTCAAAACCCAACCAACGATACCGTTGCTGCCAAAATCACTATGCTTGAGGGCGGCGTTGCGGGAATGCTTACATCAAGCGGCCAAGCCGCCAACTTTTACGCAGTGTTTAACATTGCACAGGCAGGCGACCATATTGTAAGCTCCTCTGCAATTTACGGCGGAACATACAATCTTTTTAACGTTACAATGAGAAAACTCGGAATTGACTTTACCTTTGTAAGCCCTGACGCTACAGAGGAGGAAATTCAAGCCGCATTTAAGCCGAACACAAAGGCTGTTTTCGGCGAAACAATTTCTAATCCGAGTCTTGATATTCTTGATATCGAGCGATTTGCCAAGGTTGCTCACAAAAACGGCGTTCCGCTTATTGTTGACAACACTTTTGCAACACCGATTAACTGCCGTGCATTTGATTGGGGCGTTGATATCGTAACCCATTCAACAACAAAATATATGGAAGGTCACGCTTCAACCGTCGGCGGTGTAATCGTTGACAGCGGCAATTTCGATTGGACGCAAAACGACAAATTCCCGGGACTTACAACACCTGACGAAAGCTATCACGGAATAACTTATTCCGACACTTTCGGCAAAGGCGCATATATCACAAAAGCAACCGTTCAGCTTATGCGTGACCTCGGCTCCATGCCGTCACCGCATGATGCATTTTTATTAAACGTAGGCTTGGAATCGCTCCATCTTCGTGTTGCAAGGCATTGCGAAAACGCTAAAAAAGTAGCTGAATATCTTAAAAATCACGATAAAATAACTTGGGTAAACTGCGCTATGCTTGAAGATGACAAGCAGTATGCAAAGGCACAAAAATATATGCCAAACGGCACCTGCGGCGTTGTAAGCTTCGGAATTAAGGGCGGCAGAGCTGCGGCTACAAAGTTTATGGACTCGCTTAAGCTTGCGGCAATCGTAACACACGTGGCAGACGCAAGAAGCTGCTGCCTGCACCCTGCTTCAACCACTCACCGTCAGCTTAATGACGAACAGCTTAAGGAATGCGGCGTAACGCCTGACCTTATCCGTTTTAGCTGCGGAATTGAGGACTGCGAGGATATTATTGCCGACATTGAGCAGGCACTTGCACAAATTTAAAGCAAAAGAAGTAAGAGTATGAGCGAAAAAGAGAACACTAAAGCTCAAATTTAGCAAAACCTTTCGCACACCCATACTCATTCCCACGAGCATACAAAAGAGGTTTCAAACCGCCATGCTCGACGAATTTAACAAAGCTATTGACAAATTTGTAAAATAGAATATAATGATTATAGATTTTTAAAAATCTAATAAAATATTTCAGGGCGAGGTGCAATTCCTCACCGGCAGTAAAGTCTGCGAACCGCCAAGGCGGCCGAAACGGTGCAATTCCGTTACCGACGGTTAAAGTCCGGATGAGAGAAATGTTTAGGCAAATTGCAATAATAATTTTGCCGAGTTCAAGCATTGCGCCCCAACATATTTGTTGGGGCTTCTCTTTTGCCCAAAAGGAGAAAATTATGGAAAAAAAGCAAACAAACAAAATCAGAATTATTACAGGCACGGCAATGCTGACGGCTGTTGCGGTAGGGCTTCAATATGTTGAAATCGCCATACCGATTATGCCAAATTTCATCAAGCTTGACTTTTCCGATTTGCCCGAACTTATCGGTGCATTCGCTTACGGTCCGCTTGCAGGTGTGCTTATTGCACTTTTAAAAAATTTAATTCATATGGCTGTAAGCCAAACCGGCTTTGTCGGTGAGCTTTCAAACTTTTTGCTTGGCGCAAGCTTTGCACTTGTGGCAGGCTTGATTTATAAGCATAAAAAAACAAAGGGCGAAGCGCTCGTGGCAGGAATTGCGGCATCACTTGTTATGGCAGTAATCAGCGTGCCGTTTAACTACTTCATTATATATCCTCTTTATTATAATGTTTTGGGATATCCCGAGGCGGCAGTGCTTCAAATGTATCAGTTGATTTTGCCGAAAACAAAGAGCATTTTGCAGGCATTGTTTATTTTCAATCTGCCGTTTACATTCGTCAAAGGCTTAATCTGCGCAGCAGTAACAATGCTTATTTATAAGCCGCTATCCCCTGTTTTAAAAGGAAAATAAAAGCCTCTCTTATAAAGGGAGCAATTGAAAAGAGGTTCGGAAAAATCCGAACCTCTTTCTTATATATTTATACTAAAGGGAACTCTACCTTTGCCTTGAACAAATCGCCGTCGATTGACAATTCAAGCTCGCCGTTTTGCACCTTGCAAAGCTCCTTTGCAATTGACAAGCCCAAGCCGTTGCCCTCTGCCGTTCGTGATTTGTCGCCACGCACAAAGCGCTCTGTAAGCTCGTCGGGTGTTATGTCAAGAGGTTGAGCCGAGATATTCTTAATCTCAAAAACTCCCTTGCCGCCCTGCTCATACACGCTGACATATACACGTGAGCCTCGTGCGCTGTATTTGCATGCATTTGAAAGCAGATTTTCAATAATTCTGAATGTCTTTGCTCCGTCGGCAGTAACGGTTACAGGCTTTTCACCCTGCTTAACCACAAGATTCAAGTTATTTTTCTCAAAGTCCTGCTGCACGTCAACAGTTGATTGCAGGCAAAGCTCCGACAAATTCATCGGCGCAAGATTAACCGTAACATTTCCGCTCGTTACTTTTGACGCCTCAATCAAATCGTCAATAAGCCTTTTAAGCTTTGCGCCCTTATCATCAAGCACATGGATATATTCCTTCGCCTTCGGGTCTGAAATGTCGCAATTTTTAAGCAAATCAACATAAGTGATAATCGATGTGAGAGGAGTTTTTAAATCATGGGAAACATTGGTGATAAGCTCTGCACGAAGTCGCTCGTCCTTAACCGCCTTGGCAATCGCATTTTGAAGCTCAACATTAGTATATTTCATACTGTCGGCAAGGATTTTCAGCGACTGTGGAAGCTTATCTATTGCCATAGGCACGTCGATATGCTGTGACGCAGCATAAATAATTTCATCAAGTGCCTTAAAATACTTGCACACCGCCCTGAGTGCAAAGGTATTTGCAACTATATCGCCTACAATAAAGATAAAGCCGAAAACGGGAATATCTGATGCAAAAAAGAGGACAATTATAATCATCAAGCCGATATTGCCTGCGAAAAATGCAAGCGAAAGCAAAATGACGTTTCTTACAAATGTTTTCGGCTTATACTTAAATGTGCCGAACAGCTTTTTATTAAACCTATGCCAAGCCTTAAAGAATTTGACAATCAGTTTAATTATAAATTTAAAAATATGGTAAAGCGCAAAGCCGAGCCAATAAAGAAGCAGATGCTTATAAAATTTCTTTCCGCTTTTAGAATACCTTGCAACAGAACAGCAAAGCTCAAAAAGAAGCACCCAACAGCCAAGGCTAACACCTGCAAAAATTGCGGCAATAATACTTGTATCATAAGTAATATCAATTGCCGAAGTCATAAGCACAACAAGCCCAAATCCACCGGCGCCAACTATACCAAGCTGAAGAAGCAAAGGAATATAATCTATAAATATCAGTTTTGCAGGCGAGTCATCGTCCTTTTTGCCCACTATTTTGAAATAATAAACCGCAACAACAAAAGAAGCGGCAAGCAAAATGACATCAATAATTGCAAGCTTAACAAGATTATCGTTAACCTTGCCTGCATACTCGTTAAACTGCCTCATAGCTTCAAAATAGTTTGAAACATTAGGCTCATTTTTCGAGGTGTTTATATAAGCATAAAGGGAATAGTCCTTCGCCTTGAAATTTGCCTGATAGCTTTCAATTATGTTTTTAAGCGTTTCTTCCGGAATTTCCTTGCTTTCGATTTTACCGTTTTCAATCTTAAAGCTGTCGTGCTTTGCCATAATCTCTTTTACGGGCAAATCCGTGGTTTTATAAGCAACCTTATTATTTTTTACGATTATGTATTCAATTCCGTCTACAACACCATTATAATCATAGTTCTTGTATTTAGATATTTGAGTTTTTACGTAACTCTCATAACTTTTTTCAATATCCTTATAAAGCTTACTTTCATAATTTTTGAGAGTTATACCGTCGGGACTGTATGAAAATTCGTCTAAGGAGGTATCCAAATATTTAAAATGTTTTCTTCCGCTGTCTACGTTATATGAAACATCATCTACATAATAGCTGATTGGATTGCTTTCGCTGTACTCCATTCCGTTTTGGTCAAAGCCGTCCTCGTCAATCGTCAGCTTATCAAGACAAGAATTAAGCTGGCTCATCACATTATTATAAACGCTTTTGCAAACCTTCTCCTTTTGAGAATTAAGATACTTTTCAAGCCCCTTAGGGTCTAAATGCACCTTGTTTACTCCGCAGGCTATGCTTTGCTCAATACTATACTCAACGTCGGCATTTAAAGTATAATTTGAATAATCCTTGCCGCGCACATTATTATTCATAACGGTCAAAACCTCGGCAGTAGTTAAAAATATCGCCGAAAGACCTGTTATAAGTGCAAGAATTATACACAACAATTTCCCTAAATAAGAATACTTAAATTTTTTCACATTTGTATCCAAGGCCATACACCACCTTTATATATTTCGGATCTTTTGGGTTGATTTCTATTTTTTCACGGATATTACGGATATGCACAGTCACTGTTTTTTCACTCGTAAAGCTCGGCTCGTTCCATACCGCCTCATAAATTTGAGAGGAGGAAAGTACCCTGCCCATATTTGTCATAAGATATTCCATAATCTTATACTCAATCGGCGTAACCTTAACGCTTTCACCGTCTACAAAAAGGCATTTTGCGTCAGTATCAAGCACAAGACCGCCTGTTACAAGCCTTGTTGGTGTTGCAACCATACTGCCGAGATTTACATAACGTCTTATTTGCGACTTAACTCTTGCGACAAGCTCAAGCGGATTAAACGGCTTAGTTACATAATCGTCTGCGCCGAAACCGAGACCTGTAATTTTGTCCGTATCCTCACTTTTAGCCGAAAGAAGAATAATAGGAAAATTATATTTTTCCCTAATCTTCAGAGTTGCCTTAAGTCCGTCAAGGCGAGGCATCATAATATCAAGCACAACGCAGTGAATTTCGTTATTTTGCACTTTTTCAAGTGCGTCCTGACCGTCAACCGCCGTAATAACGTTGAAACCTGCATTATCAAGATAAATCCTTAATGATTCGAGAATAGCCTCGTCATCATCGCAAACAAGCACATTTTGCATATCATATTCTCCGTTATAAAATATTTCCTATCCGTTGACTATATTAAACACCATATAATCTAAAGAGTGGCAAAGAAAAAATAAAGAAATTATAAAAATCACTTTATTAACTATAATATCTTATAGTTAATACATTGTCAAACGGATAAGCAATTAGTTGTTGATTATTGTGTTAAATAATGGTAAAATAAATACATAAGTTAGTTATTGAACACTATGACTAATAAATCAATGGGTAAGGAGAATAAAATGGCAAAAAGGGACGGAACAGTAGATTTAAGAATTAAGAGAACGCAAAAGTCAATAAAAAATGCTTTTTATGAGCTTATCGAGGAAAAGGGCTTTGACCATATATCGGTTAAAGACATAACAGAGCGTGCAATGATAAGCCGTAACACATTTTATCTGCACTATAACGACAAATTTGATTTGCTCAACAAGATTTGCGACGAACTCGTTTTCAAGCTTTTTATCGGCGTAGGCAAGCAATTAAGGCGTGAAACAAGGAAGCTTAGAGTTGACATTTACGGTGCGGCAAGCGTTATTAAAATGGGAATCAAAACCATTGAAGAGGACAGAGAGGCTTACAGAGTTTTGCTTTCAAGCTCGGGTTCTGATTTGCTTACTCAAAAGCTGCAGCAGGGTATTCGGCGTGCACTTGACCTTATCAGTTCTGATATTGAGGGCATCAGCGAATATTCGCTTCAATACATAATTTCCGGCACCTGCGGAATAATCAAATATCAAGTTACTCACGAATCATCTGATATTGCAGACGAGGCATATCGCTTTGCAGAAATTCATTTTGGCGGGCTTATTGAGGCTTTGCAGGAATCAAAAAGAAACGGAGCGGGAAATTGAGCAGCAAAAAAATAAAAAAGGAAAAGTCGAAAAAAAATCGAAGTTCTAAAAATTTAAAAATCAGCACGAGGATTTTTTTAACGGCAATTTTGGGTATACTTATACCTATTATTCTAATCGGCGCTTTTTCTCCTTTACTTATATATTTCACAGGCTCATATTTTAACATCTCAAGTGTTACCACAAATTCATACTCCACCGTAAACCAAATTCAATGGTCGCAAACGATAAGCAGCATTTCAAACGCACTTTTATCGGATGAAAACGATAAGAAAAAAACCGACAGCTTGAGCGAGTTTATTTCTCCTATTGAGCGTCTCGGTTCAAGCATATATATCGAAAAAAACGGAAAACCGTTTTATTCATCATCAAAAAGCGATATATTAAAAGAAGCTAACGAGATAGTCAACGTAAACAAAAACGAAAATCTAAATTATTTCGCAAACAACGGTCTTGTAATCGTAACACACGCCAACTCAAAATCCGATAAATATTTGATAGTGGCAGTAAATAAAAACTACACGGTTAAAAACGCAAGCACGCACTATGCGGCAAAGGAATTTACTAATCTTTTGCTTGGCAGAACGGGCATAATTGCTTTAATCATTGTTGCCGTTTTCGTTCTTGCAATAGTGATTATTTCATTTATAACATCTAAAACAATAGTTAATCCCATAAAAAAAATTGCCGATGGTGCGGACGAAATCGCACGGGGCAATCTTGATTATGAAATAGATTACAAATCCAAAAACGAACTTGGGCAAACGGTTGAAAGTTTTAATCAAATGAGATTAAGGCTGAAAAATTCTATAGAAAAGCAAAACAAAGCAGATGAGCAGCGCAAAGAGCTCATTGCCGGAATTGCACATGACGTAAGAACTCCGCTTACATCGGCAAAAGGTTATGCCCAAGGGCTTCGTGACGGTATTGCCGCAACGCCTGAGAAGCAGAAAAAATATATAGACAGAATTTGCTCCTCAATTGACGATACCGAAAAAATACTTAACGACCTTTTGAACATTTCACGTTATGAGCTCAAAAGCTACAAGCTCAACAGAATTCCGGTTAATTTAAAGGAATTTATAGACGACGGTGCCGAAGAAATCAAAGAACTGCTTGAAAGAAGCCATTTTGATTTTTCGCTTCAATGCAATGTCAACAAGAACACGCAAATAAGTGTTGACACCGATGCATTCGCCCGAGTTTTCAGAAATATTATTATGAACTCGATAAAATACGCTCGTGAGGACAGGCAGGGTATTGTTCGTCTTATCGTCAGCGAATACGAGCGCACGGTTATTATTGAGCTTACGGACAACGGCACAGGCGTTGAAAGAGAAAACCTTACTAAAATTTTTGATACAATGTATCGAACAGACCCTGCAAGAACAAAGGTTTCGCAGGGCTCCGGCTTAGGCTTGGCTGTCTGCAAGCAAATCGTCGAACTTCACGGCGGCTTAATCTGGGCAAGCAGTAAGCAAGGCGAGGGCCTTTCAATATTTATTTCAATGCCTAAAATTCAGGAAAGGACAGATAATATTGAGTAAGATTTTAATAGTTGAAGACGATGAGAACATTCTTGAACTTGAAAAAGATTATATTGAAGCAAGCAATATGGAGGCGCTGGGCGCAACAAACGGCAACGACGGTCTTGAGCTTGCGCTTAATAACGATTTCGATTTAATTTTGCTTGACGTTATGCTTCCGGGTATTAACGGCTTTGAAATTTGCAAAAAAATCAGAGAAACAAAGAACACGCCCGTTATTTTCGTTACCGCAAAAAGAGATGAAATAGACAAAATTTCGGGCCTCGATTTTGGTGCGGATGATTATATTGTTAAACCTTTCTCCCCTGCCGAGCTTGTGGCAAGAATTAAGGCACATATAAACAGATACAAAACTCTTACAAGCCAAAACGAGCAGGAAAATGACATCCTTGTACGTGACAATATCAAGCTTTTCAAAAATACGGGCGAGGCATTCGTCGGCGATAAAGAGATTACACTTACCAAAAAGGAATTTGAGGTGCTTTATATTTTAGCTTCCCACCCTAACACGATTTATTCAAAAACAGAACTTTTTGAAAGCGTATGGGGATATGATTCCCTTGGCGATACCTCTACTCTTACAGTCCATATTAACCGCCTGCGTGACAAAATTAAGGAGGCCGACGAAAACACCGACTGTATCAAAACCATCTGGGGCAGAGGCTATAAGTTTAAATAATATCATATTTATTCGGCAAAAAGGAGAATGTAATATCGTGCTCCTGCCGAAAAAAATAAACAAAAACAATAAATGCCTCTCTGTTTCGCTAATGCCGAAGCAGGGGGGTATTTATTTCAAAATTAACTTTTTCTTTTTTAAATTTAATGCCGTTTTTTGACAGTTTTTTTATTATTTTCACAACACTTATTAATGACATTATATTTGGGTATTGCATTAAAATTTTCAATCAAATCAATCGCCGCAGGTATCAAAATTTCACTGCGGTAATTTCGACTGCCTATATCGCCATCTGTATAAGCTTTAATACCCATTTCACAGGTCGGTTCATATCCCGAAATATTCGGCAGTTATTTTGCACAACATATCCTGCGCTGCTTTTGGCATTCAGCCTTACTTTCAAAATTGCCCACGTTTTCGCAGGAATTATGTTTTTCTAAATCTTTTCGATATTCCTTGTATATCACTTTTCGTCTATACTTTGGAACTATCACTATATGGTATTTGCACAGCCATTTTGTATGAGAAAAACTATTTGTTTTTTAGCCCATTAATCACCTCTCTTGTCTTTACAATTAGCTTGAACATCTACATTGTATCACATAGTTGGTGATTATTTTTGTATAACTTTTTATCACCCGCCTGCATAACAGGTGGTTTCTTGTATGCTTTTCATGCAAACCTGCTAAAGACGTAAAAAAAGCAAGTCAATTAAGACTTGCTTTTCGTGGCTCCCCCAACTGGGCTCGAACCAGTGACATCATGATTAACAGTCATGCGCTCTACCGACTGAGCTATGGAGGATCATATTAAGTTTTCGGCAACAACTTTTGGTCGAAGCCTTTCCTCAAACTAAGTGATAATATCGAGTATATTTGTGTACACACGCACTACCGACTGAGCTATGGAGGAATATAGAGCAAAACACCCGTTTGGGTGTATGCTTTGTGTTGGCATCTCCCTATCTTCCCGGGCCGTCACCAGCCAAGTATTTTCGGCACCACTGAGCTTAACTTCTGTGTTC
>DAVZKM010000028.1:0-13357 GCA_052272245.1 Eubacterium sp. | reverse complement strand
GCTGATTTTGTCGATTTTTTGCAAGCAGCAGGTCAAACCTATTGGCAGGTTTTGCCGCTTTGCCCGACAACAATCGGAGATTCGCCTTATCAGAGTACTTCCACCTTTGCGCTTAACGAGTATTTTATTGATTTAGATGCCCTGTGCCGTCTTGAATTGTTGAAAAAAGAAGAGTTTGAAGATATAGAATGGTTTAAAGATAAAAACAAGGTGGATTACTCTTTATTATATACAAACAGGCACAGGGTACTTTATAAAGCATTTGACAGATTTAAACGCAATATTCCAAACGATTTTAATTTGTTTTGTAAAGAAAATCTTTCTTGGCTTGGTGATTATTCGCTTTTTTGCGCTGTTAAGGATTATTTCGGCGCAGAACCTTTTTATTATTGGAATGATGATATTAAATATCGTGAAATGCTTGCCGTAGAGGAATTTAATGAGATATGTAAAGACAGAATTCTTTATTATAAAATGATTCAGTATTTTCTTTTTTCGCAGTGGCAGGCAATTAAGAAATATGCTAATAAACGAGGAATATCAATAATAGGGGATATGCCCATTTATGTCGCAAATGACAGTGCGGATGTATGGGCAAATAAGGAAATATTTAAACTTAATCCGGAATTAAAAGCAAGCGAACTTGCCGGATGTCCGCCGGACTGCTTTTCACCCGACGGTCAGCTTTGGGGCAATCCCGTATATGATTGGAAAAAACTTAAAAAGCAAAAGTATTCTTGGTGGATTGAAAGACTCAATCAAAGTTTCAAGATTTACGATGTAGTTCGTATCGACCACTTTCGAGGTTTTGAATCATATTACAGCGTAAAAGCAGGCAGTAATACGGCACGCAAGGGCTTGTGGCGCAAGGGAGGCGGAAAATCATTTTTTGACGCTTTGCCTAAGGAATTTAAGAATAAAATTATCGCTGAAAATCTTGGATTTTTAACGAAAGATGTTGATGAACTTCTTGAATATACAGGCTTTCCGGGTATGAAAGTGCTTCAGTTTTCCTTTGATTCAAGGGATGATAACGGTAAATCATTGCCTGACGATTTTGAAAAAAATAACGTTGTTTATACAGGCACTCACGATAATGATACTGTTTTGGGTTGGTACAATACTGCTGATAAAAAAGACGTGGCGTATGCTATGCGTTATCTTGGCGCAAAGGATAAATTTGATTTAGTCGATAAAATGAACGAGTGCGCTATGAATTCAAATGCAAATACTTGTATTTTGACTATGCAGGATTTGCTTTGTTTAGGCAGCGAGGCACGTATGAACACTCCGTCAACAATGGGAGAAAATTGGAAATGGCGAATGAGTGAAGACGATTTAACATTATCTCTTGCAAACAAACTTTTAGATATTACTATAAAAAGCGGAAGGTGCAATAATGAATAATATTAAAGAAAAATTAGAACTTTTGGCTTTTGGAAAATATAATAAAAATGTTAATAATCTAACAGTCGGCGAGCTTTATGACGTGGTTGGTACGTTTGTGATATCAAACGTTTCACCCGATTGGCAAAAAAGTATGACGGAGCATATTAATTCTCGACGTGCATATTATTTCAGCGCCGAATTTCTTGTCGGACAACCTGTTTATAAAAACTTGATGTGCCTTGATATCGAATCAGAAATCGAAGAGGCACTATCAGGCTTTGAGCGTTCGCTTAATGAATTTGAAGAATTGCCCGACGAGCCTCTTGGCAACGGAGGTTTGGGCAGGCTTGCCGCTTGCTTTTTGGACAGCGCCGCAAATCTTAATGTTGCGCTTGATGGCTACGGTATTAAGTATCGTTTCGGCCTTTTTAAGCAAGAAATTGAAAACGGTTTCCAAATTGAAAAGATATATAATTCTTTTGAATATAACGACCCTTGGTGTGTGCCCTGCAGAGGCGATAAGGTCAAGGTAAGCTTTGGCGACGGTGACGTTTGGGCAGTGCCTTATGATATGCCGATTATATCTTTTAAAACTCATAAATTTTCAACTCTGCGTCTTTGGCAGTGCGAAAGCATAAATGAATTTGATTTTGCACTGTTTAGCAAGCAAATGTATACAAAATCACTTGAAGAAAAAAATAATGCAGAAAATATTTCAAGACTCCTATATCCAAACGATTCAACTTTAGAAGGTAAAAAGCTTAGATTTAAACAGCAGTATTTTTTTACAAGCGCTTCATTGCAGGATATTATTAAGAAATATAAAAAATACCAATGTGACGATTATAATCATTTTTCGCAATATATTACAATTCAGCTTAATGATACTCATCCTGTTGTCGCAATCCCTGAGCTTATAAGACTTCTTACTCTTGACGGTTGCAGTTTTGATTATGCACTTAATATTTGCCGTGATGTTTTTAATTATACAAATCATACAATTATGCCTGAAGCTCTTGAAAAATGGGATTTAAAGCTTATTGACGGCGTTTGCCCTGATATTGCGAGAATTATCATTGGTATTGATAAAAGGCAGTCTGATGAACTTTCAAAAGGCAATTTTGATAAACTGAATATGCAAATCATTCAAGACGGCACTGTTAATATGGCGTATCTTGCCTGCTATGTCTGCAAATATATCAACGGCGTAGCCGAACTTCATACAAAGCTTTTAAAGGAAAGCATTTTATCATCATTTTCTGAAATCTATCCCGATAAATTTCAGAATAAAACAAACGGAATTACTCAACGAAGGTTTCTTTGCCTTTGTAATCCTCAATACAGCGCCCTTATTACCGAACTTTTGGGAAGTGATGCTTGGATTAACGATTTATCCCGATTAAAAGAGCTTGAAAAATTTGCTCAAAATAAAGATGTTTTAGATAGATTTATCGAAATTAAAAAGGAAAATAAAAAGAAACTTGCAAGCTATATTCATTTAAAAGACGATGACTCATTTTCACCCGATTTTATTGTTGACTCCCAAATCAAAAGGCTTCACGAGTACAAACGTCAGCTTTTGAATATTCTTGTTATTCTTGAACTTTATTTTGAAATTAAGGAAAAAAGCTTAAATGATTTTACCCCGACCGTATTTATTTTCGGCGCAAAGGCGGCGCCGGGTTATGATAGGGCAAAGGGGATAATTAAGCTTATTAACGAGGTCAAAAGGCTTGTTGAAGCTGACGAATACGTAAGTAGATTTATTAAAATTATTTTTGTAAGCGATTACAGCGTTTCTTATGCAGAAAAAATAATTCCCGCAACCGATGTGTCGGAACAAATTTCAACGGCAGGAACAGAGGCTTCCGGCACAGGTAATATGAAATTTATGCTAAACGGTGCTGTTACCCTTGGTACTTTTGATGGTGCAAATATCGAAATAGTTGAAAGAGCGGGGGAGGAAAACAATTATATTTTCGGTGCAAGGGTAGAGGACATTAATAAAATAAAAGACACCTATGAGCCAAAGGAAATTTATAATTCAAATCCTAAGGTTAAAAGATGCCTTGATACTCTTGTTGACGGAATGTTCAGTGATAATAATACGGGTATCTTTAGAGAACTGTATAACTCACTTTTAGAGGGCGAGTCGTGGCATAAGGCTGATAATTATTATCTTTTGCTTGATTTTGAACCGTTTTTGCAGGCTAAGCTTAGACTTAATCTTGATTATAAGGATAAATATGCCTTTGCTGAAAAATGCTTTAGAAATACCTGTGCCGCAGGGTTCTTTTCGTCTGACAGAACAATAGAGGATTATTCAAAAAATATATGGAAAATCAATAAGCTTTAAAAAAATATGGGTTACTTCAATTTTGTGAAGTAACCCATTGTAAATTCTTATTTTGTTTTAACCTTTTCGTCTTTTAACTTTTTGTGATAATCCTTTGTTTCCTTGGCAAGTGAGCCTGAAAGAGCAATCAAGCCTATAAGGTTTGGAATCGCCATAAGCCCGTTTGCAATGTCTGAAAAGCTCCAAACAACACCTAACGTTGCCGTTGCGCCTACATAAGTTAAGAGTGAAAATACAACTCTGTAAATGTAGCAAAAAATTGGCTTTTTGAAAAGAAATTCGAGCGCCTTTTCGCCGTTGTATTCCCATCCTAAAATAGTTGAAAAAGCAAAAAGAATAATGCTGATTGTTACAAATACGGCTCCGGACTTGCCAAGCGCCGTTTCAAATGCGGCAATAGTAAGTTCTGCACCCTCAAGCATTTTGCCGTCTGCATTTGTTGTGCCGAGCATACCGCTTGATGCAATTGCAAGCCCTGTAATTGTGCAAACAATAATTGTATCGATAAATGTGCCGCACATATTTATAAATCCCTGCTTTACGTGGTGGTCGGATGTAGCAGATGCTGCTGAAATTGCTGCACTTCCAAGACCTGCTTCGTTTGAAAATACGCCTCTTGCAATACCGTAACGCATAGAGTTCATCATGCTTGCAGTAACCGTGCCGACAAGACCGCCCGCAATTGGTTTAGCACCGAATGCCATCGAAAAGATATTTGCAATTCCGTCAGGAACATTCTTGTAATTTATGCAAACTACAAGTATTCCTGCAATCATATAAAATACTGCCATAGCAGGAACAAGCACGCTTGATACCTTTGAAATTGATTTGATACCACCTAAAACAACAGCGCCGACACATATAACAAGTATAATTCCCACAATCCATTTAGGTACATTAAACGTAGAACTTACAGCAGTAGTGATTGAATTTCCCTGCGCAGAGTTGCCTATGCCAAATGAGGCCATAAGGGTAAATATTGCAAACATTACCGCAAGAAATGAGCCGACTTTCTTGTTTTTAAGACCGTATTTGAGCGTATACATCGGTCCGCCGCACATTTCGCCTTTTTCATTTACTCTTCTGTATTTTCCTGCAAGCGCACATTCTGCATATTTTGTTGAAATTCCGAAAGCCGCAGAAATCCACATCCATACAAGAGCACCCGGTCCGCCGAGCACCATAGCCGTTGCAACCCCGACAATATTACCCGTTCCGACAGTAGCGGCAAGAGCCGTCATAAGTGCTGAGAACGGTGAAATGTCACCCTCGCCGTCTTTTTTTCTTGACTCCTTGCTTAAAAGTTTTTTTAGCGAAGAACCGAGATTTCTCCACGGCAAAAATCTGAGCCTTAATGTCAAAAATATACCTGTTCCGACAAGGAAAACAAGCATTACAGGTCCCCAAACAAAGTCGTTTACTTTGTTTACTATCTCAGTAAATTTATCCATTTAGCGCCACCCTTTTAAATAAAAATATTTTATATAATATCATATTTTTAAGCGCATATCAAGAAAAAAATCAACATTTATCTTTTTGACAAATGTTGATTAAATTTCAAATTATATATTGTATAGCCTTTTTGCGTTTTCGTTTGTGATATCTAAAAGCTCTTGTGCGTCTATGCCCAAAAGTGAACCGATTTTCTGAGCAATATAGGGAATATAATGCGAATCGTTGCGCTTGCCTCTCATCGGAGTAGGGGCAAGGTACGGGCAATCGGTTTCAAGCACAAGGCGCTCAATTGGGATTTCCTTTGCAACTTCAAGACTTTTTCTTGCATTGTTAAAGGTGACAACTCCGTTTAAGCCGATATACATACCAAGTTTAATAATTTCTCTTGCCATTTCCTTTGAGCCTGAAAAACAATGAACTACGCCACGTGGCTTTGTTTCCCTAAGAATATCAAGTGTATCGCCGTGAGCGTCCCTGTCGTGAACAATTATCGGCATATCAAGCTTTTTTGCAAGCTCAATTTGCGCCTTGAAAAACTTTTTCTGTTCCTCTTTGCTTGAATCCATCCAGTAATAATCAAGCCCTATTTCGCCAATTGCAACGCATTTGTTGTTTTTTGCAAATCTTTCAATGATTTTTAAATCATCAATAGTAGCACCATTTAAATTTTCAGGGTGAAAGCCTGCGGCAAAATACATATAATCATATTTTTGCGCAAGGTCAAAATTAAATTGAGTTGAATCTATGTCACATCCGCAGCTGACAACTAAAGAAACGCCCTGACTTTGAAGATTATTTAATAAATCATCTCTGTCAGGGTCAAACTTACTGTCGTCATAGTGGGAATGTGTATCAAAAATATTGTGATACATTTATATTCCTACCGTTTCTTATCTTATCTTATTTTAGTACCTGCCGGCATACCGTCAACGAAAAGCACCTTGACGTTATTTTCGCTTACATCACCTGCAAGAAGCATACCGTTGCTCATTTCACCGCAAAGTTTTGCCGGCTTAAGGTTTGCAACAATAATAACGCTCTTGCCAATCAAATCTTCAGGCTTGTACCAAGGAGCAATTCCCGAAACAATTTGCCTAAGCTCGCCCGAGCCGTCATTAACCTGTAATTTGAGTAACTTTTTAGCCTTCTTTATCGGCTCACATTGCTCAATCTTTGCAACTCTAAGCTCAACTTTTGCAAAATCGTCAAATTGAATTTGCGAAAGACCTTCAATTTCAGGCTTAGCCGCAGCCTCTTCCTTTGCATTTTCCTTTTGCTTTTCCGCAATCTCGGCAAGCATCTTTTCAGCGTCAATTCTTGCAAAAAGTGCCTTTGCTTCTCCTACTTTAGTGCCCGGGTTAAGTGCGCCGAATTCCTTAAGTGAATCGTAATCCTTAATGTCGCAGTTCATCTGCTCAAAGATTTTTTCACTTGTTTCAGGCATAAACGGTGAAAGAAGTATTGCTATATATCTGATAGCTTCAAGAAGATTGTAAAGAACCGTACCAAGCCTTGAATTTTGGCTTTCGTCCTTTGCAAGAACCCAAGGAGCGGTTTCGTCAATATATTTGTTAGAACGCTTTGCAAGATTTAATACCGCCTCAACAGCGTCTGCAACTTTGTAGGTTTCAAAACATTTTTCAACCTTGGCAACTGTATCAAGAGCAAAGGTTTTAAGCTCCTCGTCCTCAACATATTTACATTCAGGCTCGTAGCAGGGACTTTGAACAACACCGTCAAAATACTTGTTTTGCATTGCTATTGTTCTATTTACAAGATTGCCTAAAGTGTTAGCAAGGTCGCTGTTATAGCGCTCAATAATTGTTTCATAAGTGATTGAACCGTCATTTGCATAAGGCATTTCCGATACAAGATAATATCTTACTGCGTCAACACCAAGAAGTTTAACAAGGTCGTCCGCATAAATAACATTGCCACGTGACTTTGACATCTTGTCCTCTCCGAATAGAAGCCAAGGATGACCGAATACCTGCTTAGGAAGCGGCTCGCCGAGTGCCATAAGCATAATAGGCCAATAAATTGTATGAAATCTCACGATGTCCTTACCGATAATGTGAACGTCGGCAGGCCAATACTTTTTATAAAGTTCAGATGAGCCGTCAGGGTCGTAGCCGAGAGCAGTGATATAGTTTGAAAGAGCGTCAATCCAAACATAAATTACATGCTTATCGTCAAAAGTTACGGGAATACCCCATTTAAAACTTGTGCGGCTTACGCAGAGGTCCTGCAAGCCGGGCTTGATAAAGTTATTAAGCATTTCCTTTTTACGAGCCTCGGGATAAATGAAGTTTTCATTTTTTTCAATAAATTCCTCAAGCTGCTTTTGGTATTTAGAAAGTCTTAAGAAATAAGCCTCCTCTTTTGCAGGTTTTACTTCTCTGCCGCAGTCCGGGCACTTGCCGTCAACAAGTTGGCTCTCAGTCCAGAATGATTCGCAAGGGGTGCAATACATACCCTCATAATGACCTTTGTAAATATCGCCTTGGTCATATAATTTCTTAAAAATCTTTTGAACGGTCTTTTCATGATAAGGGTCTGTAGTCCTGATAAACTTGTCATAGCTTGTGTTTAAAAGGTCGCAGATTTTACGGATTTCGCCCGATACCTTGTCAACATACTCCTTAGGAGTAACGCCGGCTTTTTTGGCATATTCTTCAATTTTTTGACCGTGTTCGTCAGTACCAGTAAGCATAAATACATCATAACCCTGAAGCCTTTTGTATCTTGCAATAGCGTCTGTCAAAACAATTTCATAGCTGTTGCCGATATGTGGTTTTCTCGAGGTATAAGCAATTGCCGTTGTTATATAAAACTTTTCTTTTTCAGCCATTTTAATTTCTCCTTAAATTATAATTAAAGAAGTGATGCGGCACCCTTATCAAGCATAAGAGTTACATCTGTATGGAATTGAAGAACCGAAGCAGGGCATTGAGGTGTAACATCGCCGTCAATAAGCTGTTTGATTGCCTTAGCTTTATTTTCTCCGATAGCAATGATAAGTATTCTCTTAGCCTGCATAATTGAGCCGATACCCATAGTTACTGCGTGAGTAGGAACCTCATCAATCGATTTGAAGAAACGGCTGTTGTCTTTAATTGTACTTTCTTTAAGTGCTACAACGTGACTCCATCTTTGGAAGCTGTCAGACGGCTCGTTAAATGCAATGTGACCGTTTGAGCCAATGCCTAAAAGCTGAATATCAATTCCGCCGGCTTTTTTGATTTTTTCTTCGTATGCTTTGCATTCCTCTTCGGGATTTTCAGCATTTCCGTTAAGGAAATTAATGTTTTCCTCGGGAATGTTAATGTGATTGAAAAGATTGTCATGCATAAAGCGATGATATGAATTTATATCGTTTACATCAAGTTTGCAATATTCATCAAGGTTAAAAGTTGTCACCTTGCTGAAATCAACTGCTCCCTGCTCATAAAGCTTAATCATATGACCGTAAGGCTTAAGCGGTGTTGAGCCTGTAGCAAGACCAAGTACACTGTCAGGATTTGCAAGAACCTGTCCGCACATATAGTTGCCCGCCGCAATACCGATTTGCTCTTCGTTATCATATACAAGTACGTTCATATTTATTTTCCCTCCGTTTTATAAATTGTTATCGTATATATTATAAACTAATTAATTTGTGTGTCAACGTTATTTTTCTGTTTAGCGGTTTTTTTAATAATAATGTAAATAATATAGAAGAATAAAGCACCTGCTAAAGCACCGACTGTATCAATTGCCCAATCTCTTATTTCACACGAACGTCCGTCAACAAAAATTTGATGAAATTCATCGCTTATTGCATAAAGAGAGGTGAGTGCACACGAATAAAGCGGAATAAAGCGCTTACTCAATTGATATATTGCATTACTTACTAAAAAGCACAGCCCGACATATTCCGTAAAGTGAGCAAGCTTTCTTACAATAAAATCTGTTACGCTGTTTTCACCGAAATGATTTATTATCCATTTTACAATAACGCTGCTTTGTGCCGCTGATTCGTCAGCCGTTCTTGAGGAAAGCCAAAATATTATCCCCATACAAATAAAAACAAGTGCCCAACTTATAATTATTCCTGTTAAATTATTTTTCTTCTCTTGTTGCATTTACAAAGCTTACCCTTCCGCTGCCGGGGTGGAACTGAACATTTTTAACTCCACTTGCCTCAGCATAATATGATGATTCAAAAAGCACGGGCTTAATGCTGTAATCTGCCAAAATTGCCGCTTCGCATTTTTTTGTATTTACAGCAAGTTCTGCGGCAGTTGCGTTTTGCGCTTTTTTTAGTGCGGATATTGCGGCAGGTACTGTTCCTATATAATTGCCGTTAATAATTGTGCTTAAAAAATCAAGCGGGCTTTGATTTGTTGCCGTAAATTTATAAAGCGCAATGTCATAATCACCTTTTGATAATGCATTTTGATAATCGCTTTCACTCAATATATTTACCTTTAATGAAAAGCTGATTTTATGTTCATCATCATTGCCGTAAGCCGAAATTGAGCCGACGCCTGCCTGAATACCCTGAACAAGTTCTTTAACTGTATCTTTGTATTCCTCGGTCGCAATAACGTTAAAGCTTGCTTGCGATGCGCCAAGTTCGTTTAATCCTTCTTTCCAAAGCTCCTGCGCTTTGGATATGTTTTGCTTATAAACAGTTGTGCCGATTGCCTTATTTGCCTCGTCTGTTCCTATTTTGCAGCTCGGCGGTGTAAAACTTGTTGCACGGTTTAAATAATCATATTTTTTTGTATCTATATCTGAAATGCTTAAGCAAACCGCTTGCCTTAATTTGTCATTTGAAAAGATTGTGTTGTTCTTGTTTAATACCATTGCAAGTGTTGCGTCGGTGTAGCTTATTGCGGTTATGTCGCTGTCTTTTAATTTATCATATTCCTGACCTGTTATATACGCTGCGTCGTAATAGCCTGATTTAAGATTTTTAGCTGTATCTTCGGTGTCGTCTGTTATTTTTAATGTAATATCCGTTACGGCTGATTTGAAGTCGCCGACGTATTGCTTGTTGTTTTTCAAAATGTATGATGCTTCAAGAATGTTACTGACATAGAACTGACCGTTGAATATTGTATAATCAAGACCTAAGCCGTATCTGCCCTTTGTTGCGTTGAAATACTCTTTGTTGCAGGGCATTGCAACGGCTGTTGCAAGAACGTTTAAAAATCCGTCGTCTGCAGATTTAAGATTAATTTCAAGCGTGTAATCGTCAAGTGCTTTCACGCCTAATTTATTTGAACTTAATTTGCCTGAATGGATATTAGATGCATTCACTATATTTGAAATTGATGAGAAAAGGGGAGCGTCGGTATTTTTCTCACATGCTCTTTGGAGTGCAAATACAAAATCATTAGCGGTTATATCGGGATTAAAGCTTTCGCCCATAAGCTCCTGTACTTTTGTAAGTTCTTTATCGTCAGAACTCTGCGACGTGCTTTTTACATTCCACTTAGCGCCTTGCCTTAAATGAAATGTGTATGTTTTTCCGTCGTTGCTTAATTCCCAATTTTTTGCAACACCCGCCTGTACCTTGCCGTCATCATTTACTCTTACAAGTCCTTCAAAGCAATTTTCGACAAGCAAAAATTCATCCGCTGTTTTTGCAATTTGCGGGTCGAAGCTTGTAATGTCACCGGAAAAAGGATATATAAAGTCGATTTTATTGCTATTTGATGTGCAACCGGAAAATATGGTGATTGTCAATATAAGACATAAAGCTGTGCAAAATAATTTTTTGATAGTATTTTTCAATTTTGTCACCTAATAACTAAATAGTAATGTAATAAATATTTTATAATCTATTTGCAATTATATCAAAGTGTATCTCGTAAATCAATCTAAAAATACTTAAAATAAGTTAATTTTTTGGCACAAACTCGATACACACGGAGCAGTGTACCAAAAACTTTTCAGAACGCAGAAGATTTTATTAAAAAAAGTGTTGACATATTGGTTTACTTAGTTTATATTATTAAGCATCTTAAAATGGCTTTTTATTGCAAATTATAAATTCCTTATTTTTAATTATTGCGTAATATATGTAACGGAAAATTTTTATTTTCAGGTCATAAGCAATAAGCAATTTGCCGTTTACGAATATAAACATTTTACGAAAATAAAACGATCGGAGTGACTCTAATGGTAAATGTTAAGGATGTCCAGCTCGGCACAACAACGAGAAAGAGTTTTGCAAAAATCAATGAGGTTATGAAAATGCCTAACCTTATTGAGGTGCAGAAGAGTTCTTACCGTTGGTTTCTTGAAGAGGGTCTAAAAGAGGTATTCAAGGATATCGGTGAAATCAGCGATTACACCGGCAACCTTGTGCTTGATTTTGTTGACTTTTCAATTGACGACGAACCTAAGTATTCAATTGCACAGTGTAAGGCTCGTGACACCACTTATGCCAGACCTTTAAAGGTCAGGGCAAGACTTGTCAACAAAGAAACAGGCGAAATTAAAGAAAACACTATTTTTATGGGCGACTTGCCTTGGATGACTGATGCAGGTACATTTGTTATCAACGGCGCTGAAAGATGCATTGTGTCTCAGCTTGTTCGTTCCCCGGGTGTTTATTACAATATGGACCACGATAAGACAGGTAAGGAACTTTTTACCAACACTGTTATTCCTAACCGTGGTGCTTGGCTTGAGTATGAAACCGACGCCAATGACCTTTTCTATGTTCGTATTGATAAAAACAGAAAAATTTATATCACAACTTTCCTTCGTGCATTAGGCCTTGGTACTGATTCTGAAATTGTTGATTTCTTCGGTGAGGATGAAAAGATTCTTGCCACAATCGATAAGGATACTACTAAGAACACCGAGGAGGCTCTTCTTGAAGTTTATAAAAAACTTCGTCCGGGTGAGCCCCCAACCCTTGAAACAGCACAGGCTCATCTTGATGGTTTGTTCTTCGATGCTCACCGTTACGACCTTTCAAGAGTCGGCAGATATAAATATAATAAAAAGCTTTCGTTAAGTGATAGGCTTAAGGATAGAGTTCTTACTCAGCCTATCATCTCACCGCAGGGTGAATTTCTTGCTGATGCAGGCGAGAAAATCAGCGAAGAAAGAGCTGTTGAAATTGAAAATGCAGGTGTTATGGTTGCATTTGTAGATGCAGACGGCAAGGAAATAAAAATCGTATCTAACGGTATGGTTGATATTAACAAATACGTTGATTTCGACTGCAAAGAGCTTGGTATTCACGAAATGGTATCATATAGAGTTCTTTCCGAAATTCTTGAAAAGTGCGGCGACGACGTCGATGCTCTCAAGGAAGAAATTGAAAGAAAAGCAGACGACCTTGTTCCTAAGCATATTACAACAGATGATATTTTTGCAAGCGTGTCTTATCTTATTAACCTTGCAAACGGTGTAGGTACTACCGATGATATCGACCACCTCGGTAACCGTAGAATCAGAGCTGTCGGCGAACTTCTTCAAAATCAGTTCAGAATCGGCTTTACAAGAATGGAAAGAGTTATTCGTGAGCGTATGACTCTTCAGGCTCAGGATGACGACGGTGCTATCACACCTCAGGCTCTTATCAATATTCGTCCTGTTGTTGCCGCAATTAAGGAGTTCTTTGGTTCATCTCCTCTTTCTCAGTTTATGGACCAGAACAATCCCCTTGCAGAGCTTACTCATAAGAGAAGACTTTCAGCTCTCGGTCCCGGCGGTCTTTCGAGAGACCGTGCAGGCTTCGAAGTTCGTGACGTACACTATACCCACTATGGTCGTATGTGCCCTATAGAAACACCTGAAGGTCCTAACATCGGTCTTATCTCTTATCTTGCTTGCTACAGCCGTCTTAATGAATATGGCTTTATCGAAGCTCCTTACCGTAGGGTTGATAAGGAAACAGGCGTTGTAACCGACGAGGTTGTATATATGACTGCCGATGTTGAGGATGATTACGTTGTTGCTCAGGCTAACGAACCTCTTGATGAAAACGGCAGATTTACAAACGCAAGAGTTACTTGCCGTTGCCGTGATGAGTTCCTTACTCTTCCTCCTGAAAGAGTAGATTATATGGACGTATCGCCTAAGATGGTAGTTTCCGTTGCTACAGCGATGATTCCTTTCCTTGAAAACGATGACGCAAACCGTGCACTT
>DAVZKM010000027.1:0-14025 GCA_052272245.1 Eubacterium sp. | reverse complement strand
ATAAATCCTAAAGGGCTTTACGATATGGGTCTTGTTTGCGAGGAAGATTACAAGTCAAACATCTACGACGGCACACCTTACACGGCAGACTATGAATTTGCAGGCAAAAAAAGGCTTGAGCTTTTAAAAAAAGCATTTTTAAACATAAACGACGAGCTTGCAAGGCAGATTAAAGAATTTGAAATAAACAACTCTTGGCTCACCGATTACAGCGTATTTATGGCTGTTAAGGAAGAGGAAAATATGAAGCCTTGGTGGGAATGGAGCGACGAGCACGCTCGCTATTTTGAATGTATCAAGGATATATATTCTTATGAAAAATCGGCGGCATTTTGGAAATTTGTTCAATTCATTTTCTATAAGCAATGGAATGAAATCAAGGCTTACGCAAACAAAAAAGGTGTTGCTGTTATAGGTGATATGCCAATATACGTTGCAATGGACAGTGTTGACGTTTGGTCAAATTTGCCTATGTTTTTAATAGACGAAAAAACGCTGAAGGTTGAAAAAGTAGCAGGCGTTCCACCGGATTATTTCAGCAGCGACGGTCAGCTTTGGGGCAATCCCATTTATGATTGGGATGCTATGGAAAAGGATGATTTTTCGTGGTGGATATCAAGAATAGGTCACTCTTTAAAGCTTTATAACGCCGTGAGAATTGACCATTTTAGGGCTTTTGCATCTTATTGGGCAGTGCCGGCAGAGTCGAAAACGGCGAAAGTCGGTCAGTGGCTTGACGGGCCTAAAATGAGACTTTTTAATAAGGTATTTGAAGCATATCCAAACGCTCCGATTATTGCCGAGGATTTGGGCGTTTTCGGCAATGATGTAGTCAAGCTTTTAGATGATACGGGTTTTCCCGGAATGAAGGTTGTCCAATTCGGATTTGACCCTAATTCCGACTCCTCTCATATACCGCACAATTCAGTTCAAAACAGCATAAATTACGTTGGCACTCATGATAACAACACTATTTTAGGCTGGCTTTGGGAAGCAAGCGACGAGGAAAGAAAATTTGCTCTTGAATATTGCGGTTTTACAGGTGACAATTGGGGTGAAGGCGGATATTACAGTCCGTCTTGCAGAAAAATTATTGAAGCGGTATGGAGAAGTTCGTCAAACGTTGCAATAATTGCACTTCAGGATATGTGCGGTTTCGGCTCGGACGCAAGAATGAATATCCCCGGCGTACCCGAGAAAAATTGGAGATTCAGAACTACAAAAGAAACGATTGATAATATCGACTCATCATACTTCAAGCATATCAACTCTCTTTTTAGGAGAATGTACCCCGCATTTGATGATAATAAAAACTGATAAAAAAAATTGCGTGCAAGCCATAAGGTTTGCACGCTTTTCATTTGCCTATTCTTTGTCACAATCGGGTTTCGAGGCACATGGTGAACAATTTTCCTTTTCGTTAGGGAAAAATTGTTCAACAGGGAAATCAATACCCTGGAAGGTTTCGCAAGGATTAGAGGTATTACAGTTGCATTCTCTGTCAGGGATGCAATAATCATAAGCAGGAATAAGAATTTGTGCGTCTCTCTCCATTTGAACTATTGAGAATAGACCGAGAGTGACAAGAATTGCTTTAGAAGCACCGCACGACGGCATAGTATCCTCAACAGAATTAAGAATTGACTGTGGAAACGATGAGCAAACGCTTATGTTGCAGTCGCAGCTATCGCAAATATCGGTCGAAAGCACTACAGGGTCAACTGCCTGCACCTTTGCCACAGGATTTGTGTACTGAGGCGCAACAGGACAATCGGTTGCCTCGCTTACCGGATTTGAAACGAATACCTTTACATCGCCGTTAGAGCCGAAAAGAATACATTTTTTATTAAATCTCGCAAAGCCGACAGCCACCTGCGGAGTTGTGCACGGCGCTGCATAGGTATCAAAGCAAAGCTTGAAATAAAACGTAATATCAACGCTGTAAAAGCCTCTGTTGAAAGGAACTTCCTCAACGTCAATGCTTACCTCTTCGATACAGCAATCTCTTGTTTTTACCGTAACAGCCTCGTCAATCAGCCTTTGACTTTTTGAAAAAAATGTAACTCTTAAATCTTCAAGGCAATCTTTGCTCACACAACTGTCAAAAATGCGCTTTGTGTCAATGCAAACAGCCTCATTTATGCGTCTTTCACCTGCGTCTAAGTTGAGATTATCAGGCATAAAAAAACTCCTTTATAAAATATTGAAGTAAACTTCAGTAATATTCTATGAAGGAGTTGATTTTTTGTGAACTTTTAAAATGCTATGTCAATATAATTTTTGCCTATAACTATTGTACCACCTACGTTATAAATCGGTGTAACTCTATAATAATTTTTTGAAAAAGCACTTGATGATTTATCTTCAAAATTAAGATTTTGCCCGTAAACAGTCGCAATTTCTTTAAATGTGCCGTTGTAAGCGGAACGTGAAACCTTATATCCTGCACTTGTGTTTAGCGAACTAAAGCGGATAAGCGGCTTATTTCTTAACGAATAGCCCTTTGATTTAACGCTTGGAACAGGAATATTTTGGTCGAAATTTTTCGAATAAAGGCAAAGCGGACTGCCTGCTGCTGAAATATTGTTATCGCTTTTAATTGTGGCGTATGACGAATTTGCCACTCTTATGCCATAACTTTTCACACTTGAAATTGAATTAGAAGTAATGAGAGTGTTTTTGCTGCTTGCAAAACTGCTGTCATAAAGAGAAATTCCGTTATTGAAAGTACCTGAAATATTATTATTTTTAATAACATTTTTTTGGCTTGCGCAAATATTAATGCCGTTAATTCCGACCTCTGCCGAAGCATTGTCCGTCAATTTATTAGCTGTAATTTCGCTGTTATTTACGCCTGTTATGAATATTCCTCTTGATTTTTTCGAGCTTTTGTCTATAATCACGGTATTATCGTCAATCGTCAAATCTCTTATTGTATAATCACCTGCTGTAATACCCTTTTTCTTTGCCGTGTCAGAGTCGACTTTTGCACCGTAAGCATAAATGCCATAGCTTGAATTTGCCATTTGCTTAATATTCATAACATTGCCGCTGATTACGGTAGATGATTTCGAATTTATTTTGCCTATGCTTTTATCATTTGCAATATACATTCTTTGCGAATAAGCGCCAAAAAAATTATTAGGCAGGTATTCAAAACAAATGCCGGAATTGACATTTATGAATGTATTATTGATAATTTTACTGTTTTTATAGTTAAAACAGCTTATAGCCTTTTCCTGAATATTTTCAAACTTGTTATTTTCTATAACAACATTGTCAAAATATTTTGACACAACAGCTGAACGGGTACCTATTCCCGAATAGAGATTTGAAAAGGTACAACCGCTTATAGTTACGTTTTTATTAGGTGTATCATCAAATTCCTCAAATCCCGGGAAATGCTTTGAATCGTGCAAAATATCAAGCTGAATTGCCTCACAGGAATTGTCTGTGTATCTTAATGTTTCTTCAAAAGTACAATCGGTAATACTCAGCGTGTCAACAGCCGCCGCCTCAATATGGTGAGCATCCATTATGTTTGCAATATGAACGTTTGAAATGCTTAAATTCGTGCAATGACCGAAGCGCATAGCACAAGAGCCGTTAAACTTCATATCCCATTTGCCGCCGTCGATTTTGATATTTCTAAAGCCGTTATAAAGAATATGCTTTTGGCTGAAATCGCCTGCCTTGACGATATTCTGCCCCTTCGGTGCATCCTGAACAAGAGTGGTGTCAGCATCAAGATAAAGCTCTGTGTTGCTGAAAATATTGAGCGTAGTGTTGATATGATATTCACCCTTCGGAAAATAAATACGATATCTGTTTTTATCGCTCGCTTTATTTTTAGCCTCATCAAAAGCTGCTTGAATAATTTTTGCGTTATCGCTCGCAGCGTTTTCACCGGTTTCTGACAGTTCACCGTCACCGATAACAATATCACTATATTTAATTTCAGCCGCAAAAGCCGCCGTTGCAGTAAATAAAAAAGAGCAAACAACAGCTAATGACAACAATAATGATATAAATTTTTTCAACTTTTATATACCTTTTCTTATTCTTTAATTTAAATTAATTCTTTATAAAGCAAAGCTTCAACGATTTAGGTAAAACTTTAAAATTAATCTCGCTGTAATCAAAGTTTTCACCGTCACAGTTACCTAAAAGCGCACCGCCGTCTGTTGACCAAATTCTGCCGCCGACAACCTTGCCGTATGTGAAATATTTTTGAAGCTTATCCACGTCACCATTGCTGTATTTTGGAATCATTGGCAGCGCCTGAAAAGCATTAACAGGATGGCAAAGCGCAAAATCAAGAAGTCCGTCGTCAAGCACCGAATTAGGAGCAGGGCAAAAGCCGCCTCCGTAGTAGCTTGCATTGCAAATCGCAAAAAGTGTGTAATCACAAGGCGCAACTATGTATTTATACGGCGTGCCATCCTCGTCAATGCAATCGAGGTCGATATTGATATGATAAGTCATTGAATTGCACAAAACAGGCACAACGGCAATATTGTAAGCTTTGTGGCCGATAAAAGGAGCCTTTCCTGCAATCTGCCTGCCTATAGTTTCAACCTTTGTGTCAAGGCCGTAGCTCATAACGTTAATACACTTTTCACCGTTATAATCAATTAGATCAATAGGTTTAACGTCATATTTGATTTTGCCGCTATAAAAGCCAAAAGCCTTAATTACATTTTCAACGTTAATTTTTTTAGTACCGTAAACTTTTTTCGCAAAGTCATTACCCGTACCGAGAGGTAAAAGAAGCATTGGTGTATCCGTGTTTGCAAGACCGTTTGCAATTTCGTGCACCGTGCCGTCGCCGCCGCAGGAAACAATAACGCAATCGCTGCCGTATTTGGCTGAATATTTTTCAGCAATAAGCTTTGCGTCACCCTGAGCGTGAGTAGGCTCAACAATCATTTCGTCATCGATGAGACGAAAGGTTGATTTAATTCTTGAAAAAATCTTTGCTTTATTATCATTTCCTGCTATTGGATTAACAATAAATACATATTTCATTTCTGTTACCTTCCAAATTCACTTATAATCAGTCAATCACCCTTGTGCCGCCTACAGGTCTTATAATAAGCACATGGCATGATCCGTCGCCAAAAACACGATTAATTGTTTCTTTATATTCATCAAGCATATCATTTGGAACAAACGCCTGAATAGTACCTGCAAATCCTCCGCCGTGAACTCTCCAAGCGCCCTTGCCGTTAAGGAGTTTTTCGCTTATACAAAGAGCAAGTGAAAGCTTTTGATCTGTCGGATTTTTAGGTGAATAAACATTTTGATTATAAAGGAATGAGGAATAGCCGGATTGCGTAACAGCTTGCTTGAAAGAGTCGAAATCGTTATTTTCAAGGCTTGAAACTGCCTTGTCCACCCTCTCGTTTTCGCCGAAGAAGTGGAATGCTCGTAAAAGTGCACGGTCGTTTACTTTTTCTTTAAGCACATCAAGGCTTTGGAAAAATTCTTCATACTCAACCTCTCTGAGCACATTTTTGCCCATAGCCTTTGCAACAGCTTCCATCTCTCCTCTTACAGCCGCATAATCGTCTGTAAGGTCACTGTGGTTGCCATGAGTATCAACAATGCAAAGCGAATATCCGCTCTTTGCAAAATCAAAATCAACCTTTTTAATTACAGGATTTGCAGTATCCTTAAAATCTATTGTAACAAACGTTCCAACAGAGGAAGCCATTTGGTCAAGAAGCCCCGATGGCTTGCCGAAATATACATTTTCGCTAAACTGGGCAGCTTTTGCAACAGTTACGGCATCAATTTTGCCGTCATTGTAAAGATGATTGATAACGGTTGCGATAAGCACCTCAAAAGCCGCAGAACTTGAAAGACCGGAACCACCCATGACGTCACTTGTCGTGCAAGCGTCAAATCCGCCGATTTCATAGCCGTTTTCCTTAAGTCCTGCCGCAATGCCTTTAATCATAGATGATGATCTGCCGTATTCGGCTTCATTAGGCGAAAGAGTTGAAATGTCGACCTCATTAAGGCCGTGACCCTCACTCTTTTCATTGATTTTCATATCGTCTCTTTTAGCCGCAATCGCAATAGCGTCAAGATTTATTGAAGCTGCAAGCACCTTGCCGTTATTATGGTCGGTATGGTTGCCGCAAACCTCCGTTCTTCCGGGAGCACTTAAAACAAATACGTCCCTGTTATCGCCGAAAAGATTAATAAACTCTTTAATTGTTCTTATATAACGTGGCTTTTGTGCTTCAACTGCACTGTCACTGACATAAATCTTTTTAAAGCTCTTATCAAGCTCACCGTTCTCAATTTTAGCAATTAACTCGTTAGGTTTCATTTATATTCTCCCTTATAAAACTATTTTATATTTTTCTTTTTCGGAATAAATAAGCAATGTTTGATTCATTTGCTTAGATTTAATACCGTAAAAAATGTTAAACAATATGAGCGACATTCCCGTAAATGCAACAATAATTATCAAAAGCACAAGGAACTGCACCGAAAACGGATTGTAAATCGCAGAACCGATTTTCGTATAAATAAAAAGCCTCGGCATAAATCCCAACAAGCTCAAAAGCGAATAATACACAAAATCATATCTCATTGAGCCGTAATATTTTGACACCATTCCGAGCGGAATTGCAGGGAAAAGCCGTGAAAAAAACAGAACATAAGGATTGCCGTTGCCCTTAAACTGTATCCATTCCTTAATAAATTTCAGCTTTTTAATACCGAGTATCATTCCTGTCCAGCCGCCACCTATAAATTTGCCTTCAAGATATTTAACTATGAAGAAAAACTCCGTAAAAATAATATTGATAGCTATTGCCTCACCCAAAGGAAATACCATACCTGATATAACGCATAAAAATCCCATAGGTATCGGAAGCTGGCATTTTGCAATATAAAGCGCAAAAATGCAAATAATTATTTCCACATCGCTGTCAAGCTTTGCAACCGAATCGTCAATTTGCTTAAGATAATTAATAAGCGTATCAAATCTTACCTCAAGCCTTGCGTGATTATAAAGTGCAATGGCAAGAAAAACGATAATGCCACCAGTAATTATCAGCGTTATTGCGGATATTAAATTTGTTTGATGCCTTTTTTGCTGTTTCACAAATTCATCTCCGTAAAAAAATCTTTCATTTAATATTTATTATTTTCCCTCGTAGAAATTGCCTAAAAATTCAAACTCAGGCAATTCGTCTGAAAGTGCACAGATAAGGTCAAGCGTCACTTCGTCATTAACATTGCCCAAAACATCCACATAAAAATAATAGCTGAAATCGCTGTCTTCAATAGGTCTTGATTCAATCTTTGTAAGGTTGAGACCTGCCATGGAAAAGCGACCTAAAACTCTGTAAAGCGAGCCGGTTTTGTGAGGCAGCGAAAAAATCAGAGATATCTTTTGCGCATCACTCGTAATTGCAAGTTCTTTTGAAATAACGATAAATCTTGTTGTGTTTTTATTATTGTTTTGAATGTTACGCTTAAGAATTTTAAGATTGTATTTTTTTGCCGCAAGTTCACTGCAAATAACGGCTATATTGTTTTTGTCGCTTTCGCTGACATACTTTGCCGCAGCGGCGGTATTTGAATAGTTAATTCCGGTAAAATCAAAATTTCTGAGAAAATTATTACACTGTGAAAGCGCCTGAGGATGGCTGTAAACATCGGTTATATCCTCATATTTTGTATTGTTCTTTGCACAAAGGCAATGTTCGATTTTTAAATCGTAAGCGCCGACAATGTAAAATCTGTATTTCATAATAAGGTCATACGATTCGTGAACAGAGCCTGCGGTTGAATTTTCAACAGGAATAATACCAAATTTTGAATCCCCTCTGTTTACCGCTTCAAAAACATCCTCAAACCTCTTATGAAAATGGATAGAAGCTTCAGGAAATATCTTTTTAGATGTAACACCGCTGTATGCGCCCTCAACACCCTGGCACGCAATTGGTTTGCCGCAAGTGTCAAGCTTGTCAATCTTAATTGCATTTTCTATATCTGATCTAAGTTTTTTTCCGCCGCCGATAATTTTATGCTGAAGAGCTCTTGAAGCGTCCATTGTGGCAGAAAATACAGTTTTAATCGTGTCGCCGTGCTTACCGCACTTGCTTGCAACATCATCAAGAATTTGTTGCTCACGCTCACTGTTTAAAACAGGCATACCACGCTCAGCCTTATACTGCGCCACCTGCTCGGATACGCTCATTCTTTTAAGCAAAAGCGGAATAAGCTCGTTATCTATTTCATCAATTTGTTTTCTAAGTCCTAATAAATCCATTTATATTTCCTTTTTATCAATATTATGCCATAAGGTCAAGAAGAGCGAAAGCGACTGCGCTTTCAACAACGGGTACTGCCCTGGGAACAATGCAAGGGTCGTGCCTGCCGTGAATAACAAGCTCCTCCTCTGTCATTTTTTGCAAATTAACGCTTTTTTGCGCCTTTGAAATTGACGGAGTAGGCTTAACCACTGCCCTAACTATAATCGGTGCGCCGGTAGTCATTCCGCCAAGAACGCCGCCGTTATTGTTTTTATTAATCTTAACATTACCGTTTGAAATTGAATATGTATCGTTAGCCTCATATCCCGTCATTTTCGCAAAATCAAATCCTGCGCCGAATTCCACACCCTTAACGGCAGGAACGCCAAAAAGTGCAGATGAAATATGACCCTCAACAGTTGAAAAGATATTTGCGCCTAAGCCGACGGGAACGCCGACAACGGCACATTCAATTACACCGCCTACGCTGTCGCCGTCAAGCCTTGCTTTTTCAACAGACGCTCTCATTTTATCCTCAACCTCATCATTAATAACACAAAATGCCTTTGAAGAAACAGCCAAAAGCTCCTTTTCGCTTACATTTGCCTTATCAAAGCTATCGTCCAAAACGTTGTTAATACTAAGAATATGAGCGCCGACCGTGATACCTTTTTGCGCCAATATCTGCTTTGCAACCGCACCCGCAAAAACAAGCGGAGCAGTGAGCCTGCCGCTGAAATGACCGCCGCCTCTTATATCATTATTGCCATGATATTTTACATAAGCGGGATAATCGCTGTGCGACGGACGTGGAACGCTTAACAGATTTGAATAATCCCCGCTTTTAGTATTTGTGTTTTCAATAATCATAGCAAGCGGCGCACCTGTGGTAACTCCGTTGAGCATACCGGAGAGAATATGAGGAATATCCTTTTCAAGCCTTGGGGTAGCCGTTTTGTCCTTACCCGGAGCACGCCTTGCCATATCAAAATATATTTTTTCCATATCAAGCTTGATGCCTGCCGGAATTGAATCAATTACGCAGCCGATTGCCTCACCGTGGCTTTCGCCGAATATGGATAATTTAATTTTATTGCCGAATTCAGAGGACATCAGCCTTACCTCCAAGATTATTAAAATCATCAAAAAATGACGGATAAGATTTGTTTATACTTTGTGCGTCGTCAATTTGGCAGTTGCCTATATTCATTGCCGCAACTGAAAATGCCATAACTATTCTATGGTCATTATAACCCTTGAGCTTGGCCGAATGTAATTTTTTGCCGCCGCAAATTATCATACCGTCGCTCGTTTCCTCAACGTCGGCACCGAGTGCCTTTAAATTATACACAACACTCTCAATTCTGTTGGATTCCTTATATCTAAGCCTTTCAGCGCCCTTAATAACAGTTTTTCCGCTTGCATTTGCAGCAAGGACTGCTATGGCAGGCACCATATCGGGAATGTCCGCTGCGTCAAATTCTATGCCGTGAAGTTCACTTTTTTTAACGGTAACTGACTTTTCGCCAATTTTCACATCTGCACCAAAACGTTTAATTACATCAACAATTGCCTTATCGCCCTGAGTTGAATTTATATCAAGCCCTTTAACGGTAACCTCGCCGTTAATTGCACCGCCGACAAGGAAAAATGCCGCCTGCGACCAATCGCCCTCAACAACATAATCCTGAACCTTAAACTTTTGACCGCCCTTAACAAGATATCCGAAATCCGTTTCACGAATGTCAACGCCGTAATCTTTCATTACTTTAATTGTCATATCAACATACGGCTTTGACTGCAGTTCGGTTTTAAGAATAACTGCGCTGTCACCGTCCAAAGCCGCAAGCGCTAAAAGCAGCCCTGTGATATATTGACTTGAAATATCACCGTTCACTTCAAAACTGCCGTTTTTTAGTTTGCCTGAAATTGTTGCCGGAAGATAACCGTTTGATTTAATTTGAGTTCCGTGAAGCGGCAAAAGCGTTAAATATTCACCTATAGGACGGCTTAAAAGACTGCCCTGACCTACGAAGGTGACATCTTTGCCAAGCGCAGCCGCAACCGGTATCATAAATCTAAGAGTTGAACCGCTTTCAATGGAATTGAGCGTTTTTTCACCTTTTTTAAGAGAATTGATAATACCGACTGTTGCCGCCATATCCTTTGATGAAATAATCGGCTCTACGTTTCCGCCTCCTGCAAGAAAAGAACAGATAAGCGCCCTGTGAGCAACCGATTTTGACGCAGGAACAGTAACGTCACCGTTAAATATTGACTTTTGAATTTTTGCTATACCCATATTTTCCCCGTCAGTCTATGCCGAATGTTTTATTAATATCCTCATACTTAATAGGATTAATAAAACTTGAGCCGATTTTGTCAATCATTACAAACTTAATGCCTGTTTTCGTGCGTTTTTTATCTGCACTCATTGCCGAAATAATTTCCTTATCGGAATGTGTATCATATGTTTTCAAATTATTCTTTTCAAGCACTTTTATTATTCTGTCAGTTGTGCCTTTTTCAGTAATTCCAAGTTTTTCGCTTGCACGTGTAATCATTATCATACCGATACCGACTGCCTCGCCGTGACTTACGGTTTCATAATTATATAGCTTTTCAATCGCATGAGCGCATGTGTGACCGAAATTAAGAAGCGCTCTTTCGCCGTGCTCCTTCTCGTCATTTTCAACAACCTGCCTTTTAATACTGACACATTCGGTAATTATATCCGTCAAATTCTTCTTGACATCGCCTTTTTCGAGAAGCTCAAAAAGTGAGGCGGACTTGATACAGCCGTATTTAATAACCTCGCCCATTCCGTCGCTGAAGAAATGCTCGTTTAAAGTTGAAAGCACGTCAGGATCGATAATAACGATTGCCGGTTGATGAAATGCACCGCAAAGATTTTTTCCCTGTGGTAAATCTACGGCAGTTTTTCCTCCGACGGATGAATCAACCTGAGCCAAAAGAGAAGTTGGAATTTGAACAAATTCAATTCCTCTCAAAAATACCGAAGCCGCAAAGCCAACCATATCGCCGCATACGCCTCCGCCAAGAGCAACCGCTATATCCTCTCTCGTAAGTCCGCTTTCAGCCATAAATTCAACAATTTTTACAAGCTCTGTTGTGTTTTTTGAAGCTTCCCCTGCAGAATAAATATATGTGAAAACCTCAAAGCCTTCATTTTCAAGCTGAGTCTTGATTCTGCCGCCATAAAGCGGATAAACATTTGTATCGCTTACAAGCGCAATCTTTTTCGAATTAAAGTTTTCTTTTATAATCTTACCTGCACTTGCAAGAAGTCCGTTTTCAATAAAAATATTACTTTTGCTTTTATCAGATACATTTACGCTAAATTTTTTCATTATCCGATTTCCTCTTTAATCTTATTGCCCTTTTTCATAAGTTCACAAAGTTGATTTGCGTCTTCGTTTACAATGCAATATTTGAATTTCATAAGGTTTGAAACAAGATCGTCTATTTCCCTTACAAGCGGTTCCTTATTATCAATAAACAACTCTGTCCACATATCGGCATTAATTCTTGCAACACGGCTGACATCTCTGTAGCTGCCTGCCGAATAGCCAGCGTGGTAAGGAGCAAGCGGAGAAAGAACATATGAGCATGCGAGAACGTGGGCAATTTGAGAAGTAAAAGCAATCATTTCATCGTGATGCTCCGGAGTCGTAACAACAGTACGTGCAAAACCCATTTCTTGCGCAAGACCTACAAGTGCGTCTGATATATAACGTGGAATATTATCGCTCGGGGTACAGATAAACGAAGCATTGTCAAAAAGATTATCAAGCGAATTATCGTAACCGCTGACCTCACGGCCTGCCATAGGGTGAGCGCCTACAAAATAAAAATCAAAATCTTCATTTTCAAGTTCACGGCAAATTTTAGTCTTAATGCCGCAGGAATCCGTTACAATACTGTTTTTCTTAAACAAAGCCTTATGCTCTTTGATGAAAGGAACAATCGCTTCAGGGTAAAAATTAACAATCGTGACATCTGCTTTTGGCATTAAATCCTCAAGCTGACCGATTTCGTCTATTACACCGTCATTTAATGCACGCTTTGAAACAGAATCTGTTCTGTTCCAACCCATAATATGGTGTTTTGTATTTTTTTTTAATGTTTTTGCAAGGCTCGCACCTATAAGGCCGAGGCCGCAAACGAGAATATTCATAAGCCCACTTCCAGACATAGTTAATTACTTTAATAATAATATATAACTTATAATATGTCAAATATGAATTAAGTTTTTTTCTATTATTTTATAAATTTGTAATATTTTGAAATGAATAAAATTGACAACTTTATTTTACCGTAGCCATACCTATTTATTTTAAAAATATTATGCATTAAAAAAGGACCGTGACGATAACGTCACGGTCCTAATTCAGTTATTGATTATTTAAAGAAATCGTAATCATCACCGTCGCCAAGGTCCGGACCTTTGTCAGGATTCTCAACGTTTGGGTCTGATGTCATAACTACATCTCTTGTAGGGAGAGCATAATTACGAATTTGAATCTCTGGTTGTTCATATAACTTTTTCATAACTATCTGACTCCCTTCTTATTTTAATTCGTGTCCGCTTGTTGTTGCGGATAACACTTTGCCATATGTTGTTATAATATTGCCATTCTTGTCTTCGTACTTAAGATATGAAACATACTTAAATTCTTTAGTAGAAGAAGAATTTTTAATATTAATTACAAACTGATTACCAACTGTGTACTTAGATGACTTAAGCCTTGCTACACCCTTATTTCCAACATTTTCAACAGTTAAATCACCATTTGCTGCTGTTGGGTCCTGAGTTACCAAGAAGCCTGTTTCAACCATCTTATAGCCTGTTGGCATTACAAATGTACCGATAAGTGAGAGCTTAGAATTATCTGCTGTAAATATAAGATTTTCAAGCGATGATACATCCGGAAGTAATTCTCCTACAGTTTTATCACCTGTTGACTTATCCACATTTGCTAAAATGAATGTTCCGTCGCCCTTAAGAACGTGGTCGATGCTTTTACTAGTTGACGGTTCAGGATAAAATGTTTCATTAAATGTCGTAACAGTCTGTTTAGTAACAAGTTTATCATACTCATCCTTAGTAAGAGCAACAAGACCAATGGATCCATCCGGAGTAGTCATAGACTCGGCAGCATAAAAGCTGTAAGAAGTGCCGTAAGCAAGAACAGTATAATCTATTACCTTATCATATACAGCCTTTGCCCAAACATATGCATTGTCATTGCTAACTGAAATTAAACTGTTGTATGATTGAGTATAAGTGTCACCAATTGTGACGTTCGTAAAATCACTTGCCGAGTAATAAACGTCAATTGTGATGTTGTTTTCTACAACCGGTGTGTAGTTTACAGTGATAACCGTATCTTGCGATACTTTTGCCGAAGTGCCTGCAGCAACACCGTTTGAATAAGATTCAAAATTGTAGTAAGGAACGCTTGGAGCAGTTGGCATATCAAAATTGCCGTTTGCGTCAGTATTGATTACATTAATAATCTTGCCGTTAACGCCTGACTTGAATGTTACTGTGTAACCTGTCTTGTCCCCGTTAACCTGAGTAGCAGTAAGGTGAGTTTCGCCCTTAACGATAAAGCCGAATGAAGGAGCAGTAATCATATACTTGTCAGCTGATGATAATTTTGCAACCTCTTCCTCAATTAAATATTCATAACTTGGGCGGAAAACCCGCCGCGAAGAATTA
>DAVZKM010000026.1:0-14043 GCA_052272245.1 Eubacterium sp. | reverse complement strand
ATCCTTTTGGCAAACAAGAAAAACTCTTTGGTCATCATCCATTGCTTTTTGAAGAGCTTTTACGCTTTTCCTTCTGCCAACGTCAAAGTGAAGCACCATTTTCGGAAATACCACAATCCCCCTAAGCGGAATAATAGGTAATTCTAAAAATAAATTTTCTTTATTATCGTTCATATATTAAAACCTACTTAGTTCATTATAAATAATTAGTATATATTATATACTAATGCACAAAAAAAGGCAATATCTAAATATAGTAAAAAAGAGTTTCTTTTCAGAAACTCTTTTTTTACAATATAATTATGCATTCTTTAAATTTGAAGTAGTAAGGCGTTTCGGAGTCTTATTAGGATTGCGAAGAATAATAGGCTCATCGCCCTTTCTTACAGCATCCTCGGTAATAATAACCTTTTCAATCGTATAATCGCTCGGTGCCTTAAACATAAGCTCCTTAAGCACTGCCTCAAAAACGCTTCTAAGTCCTCTTGCACCCGTGTGACGTTCAAGAGTGATATCCGCAATTGCTTCAAGTGCATCCGGCTTAAATTCAAGCTTAACGCCGTCGAATTCAAATAATTTTTGATATTGCTTTACAATAGCATTCTTAGGCTCAGTCATTATTCTGACAAGAGCTTTTTTATCAAGATTTTGCAGTACGGTTATAACCGGAACACGGCCGATAAGCTCAGGAATAAGACCATACTTAACAAGGTCGTGTTGTTCCGCTTTTTTCATAATATCGTCACCGTCAAAATCCTCAGCTTCAATATCGGCGCCAAAGCCAAGTGATTTACCGCCGATTCTCTTTTCAATAATCTTTTCAATTCCGTCAAATGCACCGCCGCAAATGAAAAGTATATTTGAAGTATCTATTTGAATATATTCTTGCTGTGGGTGTTTTCTTCCGCCGGTAGGAGGAACATTGGAAACAGTACCCTCTAAAATTTTAAGAAGTGCCTGCTGAACGCCTTCGCCGCTTACATCACGTGTAATAGACCTGTTTTCACTTTTACGAGAAATTTTATCTATTTCATCAACATATATAATTCCACGTTCTGCCTTTTCAATATCAAAATCAGCTGCCTGAATTAATCTAAGAAGTATATTTTCTACATCTTCGCCCACATAGCCTGCTTCGGTAAGAGTAGTTGCGTCTGCAATAGCAAACGGAACATCAAGAATTTTGGCAAGCGTTTGGGCAAGCATGGTTTTACCAACACCGGTCGGACCTAAAAGCATAACATTACTCTTTTGAAGCTCAACATCGCCACGTACGTTAGAGTAAATTCTTTTATAGTGATTATATACAGCAACAGACAATGCAACCTTTGCATCATCCTGTCCTATAACATATTCATCAAGTTTTGCCTTAATTTCCTCAGGCTTTGGAAGAACCTTATTATCTGATTGCTTAACCGTATGGGGAATATCCGGTGATGATGTCTGCTCAATCAAATCATAACAAAGATTAATACATTCATCACAAATAAACACACCCGGCCCCTCAATAAGCTTATGAACCAACGTTTCAGGCTTGCCGCAAAAAGAGCATCTTGCAACGCCGTTTTTAGGTTCATCGTGTGCCATATAATCACCTCAAATTATCTTTTATCAATAACTTTATCAACAAGACCGAATTCAAGAGCTTCTTTAGCAGTAAGCCAATTATCTCTGTCTGTTGCAGCTGTCAATTCCTCAACTGTTTTGCCGCAGTTTTCAGCCATAATAGAATTAAGTTTTTTCTTAGTCTGCAAAATATGGTTAGCGGCAATTTCAATCTCTGTTGCCTGACCCTCTGTTCTGCCGAGAGGCTGATGAATCATCACCTCTGCATTAGGAAGACAAATTCTTTTTCCCTTTGCACCGCTTGAAAGAAGGAATGCGCCCATAGAAGCAGCCATACCCATACAAATAGTTGATACATCACACTTAATGTACTGCATTGTATCATAAATAGCCATACCGTCGGTAACAGAGCCGCCGGGACTGTTAATATAAAGACTGATATCCTTATCCTTATCCTGCCCCTCAAGGAAAAGAAGCTGTGCTACTACAAGAGAAGCGGTAGTTGAATTAACCTCATCGGATAAAACAATAATTCTATCATTTAAAAGTCTTGAATAAATGTCCATTGAGCGCTCGCCGGCGCTTGTTTGTTCAAGTACGTATGGTACTAATGCCATATTTATCGTGACCTTTCTGCTACTTAATAATACAATACTGCCCGCTGTAGCAAACGGGCAGAATTAAAATAAATTGAATTATTCCTTAACTGCTGAATCAACAATAATATCAATTGCTTTCTTTGTCTTAACATCAGCAGCAATTTGGTCAGCGGGAACAGCATTCTTAATCTGCTCTGCTTCCATTTGATACTGCTCGGCAAGCTTAGCAATTTCAGCATCAATTTCTTCTTCGGTTGCTTCAAGCTTTTCAGCTTCAACAACAGCCTCAAGTGCAATAGAAGCCTTAACCTGCTTTTCAGCACCGTCTTTAAATGTTGCCTTAAATGCATCCTTATCCTGTCCGAGGTATTTAAGGTATGTATCAAGGTCAATACCCTGCATCTGAAGTCTGTAAGCGTAATCCTGAACCATCTCATCTGCACGCTTATCAAACATACACTGCGGAACTTCACATTCCATATTATCGATAACCTGCTCAATAAGTTGGTTTTCAAAATCGTTCTTAGCTTCTTCAGCCTTTCTTTCATTCATCTGCTTTTTGATATCTGCTTTAAGTTCATCAAGAGTATCAAATTCAGATACATCCTTAGCAAATTCATCGTCAAGCTCAGGAAGTTCCTTTGACTTGATTTCGTGAATTTTACATTTGAATACAGCGTCTTTTCCTGCAAGTTCTGCTGCATAATCCTCAGGAAATGTAACATTTACATCAAATTCCTCGTCACTCTTATGACCTGCAACCTGCTCTTCAAAGCCCGGAATAAACGAGCCGGAGCCAAGTTCAAGAGGATAATTTTCACCCTTGCCGCCTTCAAACGCAACACCGTCAACAAAGCCTTCAAAATCGATTTCTGCTGTATCGCCCATCTGAGCTTCTCTGTCCTCAACTGTAACAAGACGAGAATTACGGTCACGCATATTTTCGATTTCCTTATCTACATCTTCATCCGTAGCCTCTGTAGGAAGCATAGTTGCTTTAAGACCCTTATAGTCGCCAAGCTTAACCTCGGGATAAACTGTGACTTTCATTTTCATTTCTACGCCCTGCTCCTTGCTCATTACAGGAACGTCAAGGTCGAAAGGTGTATCAACAGTTCTGAGACCTGCTTCCTCAATAGCAGCTGTAACAGCTTCAGGATAAACAATCTCAAGTGCTTCCTCATAGAAAGCGTTTTCGCCGTAAACTTTTTCAATCATTCCCTGTGTAGCTTTGCCCTTACGGAAACCCGGGAGCTGGATTGACTTTCTCTGCTTCATATATGCAGACTTACAAGCGTCTGTAAACACCTCAGGTGTAACAGTTACTTCAATTTCATAAACATTAGTATCTACTTTATTAGATGATTTAAGTGCCATAATAATGACCTCCTATCAATAAAAATTCTAATCACCGAAGTGGCATTATAACATATAATGCCGATAATATCAAGTTTTTATATTCATTTAATATTAAACATATTGTTAATTATTTACAAATTAAAACTTTTTTATCAAAAGAGGAACAAATTTAAGCCTGTCTGCGGAAATAAGTTTAAAATCAATTCCTTCAAAATTATCATCAAAGGCATATTTAGCCGCCATACCGTGAAGATGCCCATAATAACATTTTTTTATACCTTTTTCTTTTAAAAGATTTAAAATTTCCTTACAGCTTTGATTTTCATAAACAGGCGGATAATGAAGAAAAACAATTTTTTCTTCATTTTTTGCCGCTTCAATCGAAGTCTTAAGGCGCATTACTTCCCTATTAAGCACTTTTTCATTATGTTCCTCAACACTGTCAAAAAACCAACCTCGGCTTCCGCAAACGGAGAAATCGTCAAAATCATAAGCGCTGTTATGAAGAATTGAAATTGTATCAAAGGCATTTTCATCAATAAACTTATTCATTTTGCTCATTGTGTTCCACCAATAATCGTGATTTCCTTTAAGAATGATTTTTTTACCGTTAAGCTTATTGATATAATCAAAGTCAGCTTTAAGTTCGCAAAAGCTCATAGCCCAACTTATATCGCCGGCAATGACAACATAATCCTTATCGTCAACTATTTTATTCCAATTTTCTTTAAGTCTTTGTGTATAATTTGACCAACCCTCAAAGGTATCCATAGGCTTATCGGTGCCAAATGATAAATGAGTATCGGCAATTGCGAAAAGTGACATATATTCCGCCTTTCTTTCTGAAGGAAATTCTCGTTAAAAAATCATTTGAATAAAATAAATATTCAAACAAATAATAATAACCGAAGGGAGTGAAAAGTTATGGAAATGGAAATTAAAGGTATTTCCTGCGACGTTAAAAATTGCAAATATCATGATAAATCTAATAATTGCAACGCAGGTCACATTAAAGTAGGCAACAGCAACGCAACAAGTTCAACTGACACAAAATGCGAAACATTTGAATGCGGCGACGGCTGCAGCTGCCGCTAAAATCAGTCAAAATAACGGCTCTGTAAAGCGCAGAGCCGTTATTTAATGCCTATTATTATAAATCGAGAAGTTTGAATACCATTTGGCTCATATCTTCCTTATTGCAAACATTTTCAAAGCGAACGCTCTTATCCTTAAGAGAAGCAATCGGCTTAGGAATACTTGCGCCTGTTACCTTGTGGAGCTCATCAACCATAGAAAATTCATCAAGCTTTGGCGCTTTGCCGGCAAGAACAGCATTGAGCACGCTTGCCGAAAACTTGTAAGGAGAAGCCGTTGAATCAATTACTGTAGGAATATCGTCGCCTGTTGCCTTTACATATTCATCATAAACCTTAACAGCTACCGCTGTATGAGTATCACAAAGATAATGGTATTTGTCAAAATGAGATTTAATTGTATCATCAACATTTTGTTCTGCGGTAAATCCTGCGTCAAACTCTTTTTGAATCTTAGCGATAAGCTCATTCGATACAGTGTATTTTCCGTCATTTGAAAGCTGACTCATCAAATCCTTAATAAGCTTATCGTCACCGTCACTCATATGATAAAGAAGTCTTTCAAGGTTAGACGAAATAAGAATATCCATTGACGGAGAAGTTGTTGTATAAAACTTTCTGTTTTTATCATATGTACCTGTTTTCAAGAAATCCGTAAGAACATTGTTTGAATTTGAAGCGCAAACAAGAGTTTTAATAGGAAGCCCCATTTTCTTAGCATAATAGCCTGCAAGAATATTGCCGAAGTTACCCGTAGGAACTACAACATTTATTTTATCGCCGGCTTTAATCTTGCCCATATTGATAAGGTCGCAATAGGTTGAGAAATAATATACAATTTGAGGAACAAGCCTGCCCCAATTGATAGAGTTTGCAGATGAGAACATCATATTTTTCTTTGCAAGTTCACCCTTTATCTTTGCATCGGTAAAGATTGATTTAACGGCGCTTTGAGCATCGTCAAAATTGCCGTTGATTGCGCAAACCGAAACGTTATCGCCCTCCTGCGTTGTCATCTGAAGTTTCTGCATAGGAGAAACCCCGTCAACAGGATAAAATACTAAAATCTTAGTGTGGTCAACATTTTTAAATCCCTCAAGAGCAGCCTTGCCTGTGTCGCCCGATGTAGCAACAAGAATGACAATTGTTTTACCGTCTGCAGTCTTTTTAGCCGAAACAGTCATAAGATAAGGCAAAAGCTGAAGAGCCATATCTTTAAATGCACAGGTAGGACCGTGCCAAAGCTCCAATATATTTTTATTGCCGTCAACATTAACAGTCGGCGCAATTTGAGGAGAGGAAAACTTTTGAGCGGCATAAGCACCGCTTACGCAATAATCAAGTTCCTCTTCGCTGAAATCTGTCAAGAACTCTTTAAGAACGGTTTTCGCTCTGTCAATATAGCTCATAGTTGTCATTGAAGAAATTTTGTTAATATCAAAAACAGGAAGTTCAACAGGAACAAAAAGTCCGCCTTCTTCACTTATACCCCGAGCAATAGCCTGAGCAGCCGTCACCCTGATTGAATTATCTCTTGTAGATGTATAAAGCATAATAATGTTTCCTTTCACCTTATAATTTAGGTTTATAATATTTTATACTAACTGAAAAGCATTTTCAAGATGTTTTATAGATTTTATTTTATTATTATCGGTATAAATCTCAATCACATCAAATCTCGGCTGTAAATCAGTCTTGTTTTGCATTAAATACATTTTTGCACTTGCAATTATTTTTTGTTGCTTTGAATAAGTAATAAATTCTCTCGGCAAAGCAATTGAATTAATATTTCTTTGCTTGACCTCAACAAAGCATAAATATTTTTTATTTTGAACGATTAAATCAATTTCGCCAAAACGAGTTGTATAATTCACGTCTACAAGCTTATATTTGTGCTTTCTTAAATAATTTGCCGCCTCAATTTCCCAAAGTTTACCCTTATTGTTCATTTTTCTTATCCAAATATTTTTTCAAAAATGTTTTTCTGTGAATATCGCTTATTCCGTATTTATCGAGCATTTCATAATGAAGTTTAGTACCGTATCCCTTATGCTTTTCAAATTGATATTCAGGATATTTTTCTGCAATTTGGCGCATATATCTGTCCCTGCTGACCTTTGCAATAATTGAAGCGGCGGCAATATTTGCACTCGTTGCGTCACCTTTAATTATATCCCATTGCGCAATATCAAGTCCGGGCTTTTTATTTCCGTCAATAAGTGCAATATCCGGTTTAACCTCTAAGCCGTCAACCGCACGTCTCATAGCGAGAAAAGTTGCCTGCAAAATATTAATACTATCTATTTCCGCAACGCTTGCCGTGCCGACACTATAACAAATACATTCATCAACTACTTTATCAAAAAGTGCTTCTCTTTTCTTTTCAGAAAGTTTTTTAGAGTCGTTAACGCCTTCGACAACATACCCCTTCGGAAGTATTACTGCGGCGGCATACACGTCACCTGCAAGAGGACCCCTGCCGGCCTCGTCAACACCGCAAACAATATTAAAGCCCTCATTATAGGCTTTGTTTTCATATTCAAGCCAATCCATAACTATGGCAACTCAAGCGATATTTTGCCGAGCTTTCCTCCTCTAAATTCATCACAAAGCATAACCGCTGTGCGTTCGTAGTCAATTTCTCCGCCTTTAATCAAAAAGCCACGTTTTTTTCCTATAAGTTCAAGCATTTCCCAGCCTTGAAGATTATCCACACCATCAAGTTTATATCTGTCACAAATAGCCTTAGGCCTTGTTTTTGCAAGAGTTTCGAGCAATCTGCAGGATAATGTTTCAAGGTCAGTAACTTCGTCTTTAACGGCGCCTGTAAAAGCAAGTTTGTCGCCAACCTCGGAATCGTCAAACTTAGGCCAAAGAACACCGGGAGTATCAAGAAGTTCAATCCCCTTACCTACCGCAAACCATTGTTTTTGTCTTGTAACACCGGCTTTGTCTGCAACCTTAGCCTTGCTGTTGCCTGCCATTCTGTTGATAAATGACGATTTACCGGTATTAGGAATACCGACTACCATAAGGCGAAGCGGTTTATTTTCCATTCCTCTCGTCTTATTTTTCTCGATAACGCCTGCAAGCGCTTTATTGACGGTCGGGATAAAAGCATTAAGTCCTTTACCCGTTCTGCAGTCAACAGGGATAGCGTATTTACCGTTATTTTTATAATATTCAATCCAAAGCTTAGTTGCATTCGGGTCTGCAATATCACATTTATTTAAAAGCACAATTCTCGGTTTTCTTTTAATTATACTGTCAAGTTCAGGGTTAGATGAACTATATGGAATACGAGCATCAACAAGTTCAACGATACCGTCAACAAGCGTAAGACTTTCTTTAATAATTCGCCTTGTTTTAGCCATATGACCCGGAAACCACTGAACAGTTTGTTTTTGAAAATCAGCCATTTTGTCTCCTTTCAAAATTTTCTATACATATTTTAACATATATTCATATTTCAATCAATAAAAAATACCACAGAAATAAAATCTGTGGTATTTAATAAGTAATATTAAATTACTGGATATCTTCCTTAACCTTTGCAGCCTTACCGACACGGTCACGAAGATAATAAAGCTTAGCACGGCGAACCTTACCGCTGCGAACAACCTTAACGTCAACAACGTTAGGTGAATGCATTGGGAATACTCTCTCAACACCAACACCGTATGAAAGACGACGAACGGTAAATGTCTTTGAAATGCCTGAACCCTTAATAGCGATTACAGTACCTTCAAACATCTGAATTCTTTCTCTCTGACCTTCACGAATGTTAACCGACACCTTAACTGTATCGCCAATGTTAAACTTTGGAAGTTCAGCCTTTGTGCTGTCTTTTTCAATTAACTTGAGTGCGTCCATTTTTCTTCCTCCTAAATTTTATGAGATGTTCATAACGAATAACGAAAGAGGACCATCTTCTTATAATGCTAAACGCCGACATTACACGCGTTGTAAGAGTTACAACGGATTAAATGCTGATATATATTAACATATAGTTGCGACAAATGCAAGTGTTTTATTAAAATAGTTCAATTTATTTAATAATACGAAAGTTTTGCATTATTGTCATTTTCAAAATACTCAAACTTTTGGTTGCCGACAAGCATTTCGCAATCATCATCTGAATTCTTTGTAATCCTTGTCGAGAAGTGAAATTCGGCCAATGCTTTTCCATTCAAAATCCATATTGATAAGCCTAATAATCGTATCAAACAAAAGCGAGGGATTAAGATTTTTTTCAGGACCTGCAAGAAGCCTGATATTAAGCACAATAAAGTCACCACGAACAGAAATCGAATATCCGTCTATAAAAGGCTTTATATTCGTTTCTTTCATAATTCTTTTCTTACCCTTTTTGCCTTTTTTAAGAGCAAGAATTTCATCGCTTGATAAAACACTTTTAATTTTTTCTAAGGCTGAATCATTATCCGCAAATTCAAATTTATAGACATAATCGGAATAAACAATTTCGTTGTTATCTCGAAAATCGTCATAAACATCAATAATTTTCAAATCTTCGGGCAAAACGCTGTTAAGCCTATCCTTAATTTCTTTATTAGTAATTTCCCCGGTAATTCTCAAATCAACGCTTTCACAAAGGCTTTCAACGCCGAGAGAAAGCGGCAGCGAAAAGCTCATATAAGGGTGCGGATTGAAACCCTCGGTATACCAAAGCGGAATACCTGCTCTTTTAAGAGCACGTGACATTGCACGGTTGATATCAAGATGGCTGATGTATTTTAATCTGCCTGTTTTTGAAAAACGAAGTCTAACCTCTCGCATCGCAATGTCCTCCGTTTAACTTATTTGCACCGCAACCTGCACATTTAATTCTGCAATGAGGGGTTGTTTTATTCTCGTGTGCCTTTTTATTTTCAAATTCAAGGAACTTCCTACTCACGCCGTAATCAAGATGATCCCAAGGTAAAAGCTCGGAAAATTCACGTTTTCTGTGGGTATAAAAATGAGGGTCAATTCCGTTTTCGTCAAATGCCTGCATCCAAGCGTCAAAATTAAATTGGTCGTCCCATGAATCAAATTTACAGCCAAGTTCATACGCACGAAGTATAACTTTTCCAAGACGTCTGTCGCCACGTGCAAGAACACCTTCAAGAAGCGAGGTCGGAGTTTCGTGATATGAAACCCTGATTTTTTTTGTGGGAATTGATTCAAGCAAATGTTTTTGCTTTGCTTTGAGCGACTCCATACTGTCCTCAGGCTCCCATTGAAACGGAGTGAATGGCTTAGGGATAAATGATGCGCATGAAATTGACACCTGAACACCTGTTCCCTTATGCCGATTTGGATTATTATAAAAAGCGTGAACCACGTCCATACCGAGATTTGCTATGCCCTCAATATCCTCCATAGTTTCGGTAGGCAAGCCCATCATAAAGTAAAGCTTGACCGAGGTCCAACCGTTATTGAAAGCCTTAGTACAAGTTCTTATTACTTCCTCTTGAGTAACATTCTTGTTTATTACGTCACGAAGTCGCTGAGTGCCTGCCTCAGGCGCAAACGTAAGACCGCTTCTCCTTACCTTATTAAGCTGTTCAACAAGTTCGTCGGAAAAATTATCAACACGAAGCGACGGAAGAGAAAGATTTATATTTTCCTTAACCGTCCAATCAATGAGTGTTGTGAGCATCTTATTAACCTCGCTGTGGTCCGAGGTTGAAAGAGAGCACAGTGAAAGCTCGTCATAGCCTGTCGAATCAATCAAAGCCTTGCTTTGCTTATTAATCGTTTCAACGCTTTTTTCCCTAATAGGTCTGTAAATGAAGCCTGCCTGGCAAAAACGACAGCCCCTTATACAGCCCCTAAATATTTCCTCAACCGCTCTGTCATGAACAATATTAATATAAGGAACAACAAATTCTTTGGGATAAAACACCTTGTTCATATCGGAAACAACAGCCTTTTTCACCTTTTCGGGCGCACCGTAAAGCGGCTTAAGTTCCTTCAATGTGCCATCCTCATTATACGAATCATCATAAAACGACGGAACATAAATGCCTGTTATATCCTTAGCCTTAAGCAAAAATTCCTTTTTGGAAAGTCCTTTTTTCTTACAATCAATGAGCAAATCAATAATCTGATTAGTAGTTTCCTCGCCGTCGCCGAGAAATACTATATCAACAAAATCTGTTATCGGCTCGGGATTGCAAGCGCACGGACCGCCAACGCATATTAACGGTGTAAGGCTATCTCTATCACTTGATTTAAGCGGAATTTGAGCGAGATTAAGCATATTGAGAACGTTTGTATATGAAAGCTCATATTGAAGAGTAAAACCAATCATATCAAAATCTTTAATATAATCGCCGCTTTCAAGTGCAAAAAGAGGAACATTATTTTTCCTAAGCTGTTCCTCCATATCATTATCCGGAGCAAATACTCTTTCACACCAACTGTCATCCCTGTCATTTACAAGACCGTAGAGAATTTTCATACCGAGATGACTCATACCAATCTCATAAGTATCGGGAAAGCAGAAAGCGTATCTTATATCGACCTTATCTTTAACCTTAACTACCGCATTAAGCTCGCCGCCGATATATCTTGCAGGCTTTTGAACATATTGCAACAGCTTTTCAACTTCTTTTTTCATCAATTTTTAACCTTTCGGGTTTTATTAATTATAATTAATACTGTAAATAATCAAATATATAGTAACAAAAATAAGCGAATATGATTTATTATAAATTAACATATAAACACATAAAATGCAAATTAAAATAATAGTAATTACGCTTAATATTCTCGACGCTTTTATAGAAAAAAGGTGTACTGCCCTGCCGACATCAAGTGGATAAACAGGCAAACAATTAAGTAAAAATAAAATCAAATTGATATTATCTTTCAAAAACAAATATAATACCAGATTAACTAAAGGGCCGCACAAAAGAACTATACATTCCTTAAATCTCGGCAAATCGTCAGTATATCTTATAGCAAATCCGTAGTATGATAAATGAATTTTATAAGGTTTTTCTTTGCAAATAAGAAGCGCCGTCAAATGTCCTATTTCGTGCAAAGCAGAAAAAAGCAACAAATAAATAACCTGTTTTGAATTAAAAACAGCAGCTAAACTTAAAACGAGAATAAAAGTATAATCAATAAATATATCGCATCTTTTTATTTTAAAGTGCATACAACCACCGTTAAATATTACGATGATTAAAAATGTTTAATTACTTTTTCTTTTATCAATAAAACTTTGAAGAATAACTACGGCAGAAACAGCGTCAACATTTGCTTTTCTCTTTTTACCCTTAACGTTATTATTCGATAAAATATCGTGTGCTATAACGGTTGTGAGCCTTTCATCTTCATATTCAACGGGAATATCAATTTCTTTTTTAAGTTCTTCACCGAGTTGCTTACATTTTTCGCACCTAAAGCCGTATGAGCCGTCCATATTTACCGGAAGCCCGATAACAATCATTTCAGGATTTTGAGATGATATTATTTTTTTAATTTTTTCTATTAATTTTGGCTGATAGCTTTCATTAATAGTTTCAAAGGCTGTTGCAAGAATTTCATTTTTATCGCAAAACGCAATTCCTGTTCTTGCATCGCCGTAGTCAACAGACATTATTTTCATAAAAAATACCTTTCAAAGGATTTATTCAGCAAAGAAAGGAAAATCGAAAATCGACCTTCCTTTCTTATTTAAAATGTTAAATTATTATTGAGCAGGAACTTCGGTTGCAGGGGCTTCAGTCGGAGCTTGCGTTTGAGGCGCTTGGGTCTGAGCCTGCGTTGTTTTATCTGCACTTGATTTTGTTGTTTTTGAATTATTGCCGTTTGAGGCAGACGTTGTTTCGCTTGATGACGAACCGCTGTAATTATAATCATAGCTTCCGTCAGAATGGTTACCTGTGCAATTGCCAGGCAAATTGTCAACATCGTACCAACCGTAAGCACCCGTACCACTTCTGAGTTTGCCGCAGGTTCTGCAATAAGATTTTCTTACTATGCCATCACTTTCAGGGAATTTCTTGGTATATGACTTATTCTTTTCTTCAAGCTTAGCATATACTTCTTTCATAACCGTGTTCCAAATGGTACCCGACGGGTTAGGAGAAAGGTTGTAAAATACTTCCTTAGGATTATCATAGCCATACCAAACGCCTGCGACATAATCAGGAGTACCGCCGATAAACCAACGGTCCTTATTATCATTAGTTGTACCTGTTTTACCGAAACATTCAATACCGGAAAGTTTATAGGTGGTACCTGTACCCTCTGTCATAACAGTTTGGAGAAGTTTGTTCATAACCCAACTTGTATTTTCACTCAAAGCGGTTGACTTTGTTTTTTCAGGCTCTTTTTCAATAAGAGTATTACCCTGGCTGTCAAGTATTTTGTAATAACAATAAGGCTCATAATAATTACCGCCGTTGCCGAATGACGCATAAGCAGCAGTTAATTCAAGAACTGTTGCGCCATTTGTTAAAGAACCGATAGCAAGCGGACCATAATCAGAGTCACGAACACTGTCAAGTGAGGTTATATAGAAATTTTCTGTAATAAAATCGTATGAATAATCGACGCCTATTTTATCAAGCGTTCTTGCAGAAATAGTATTAAGCGACCTTGAAAGACCGTATTGAAGAGTTACACTTCTACCCGAGTAGCTGCCGCCCTCATTTACAGGCCAAGGCTTACCTTCAACGGTTTTGAACGGTCTGTCCTGCTGAATTGTTGACCAATAAATTCCTGTTTCGTTATCCTCTTTTGTCTTTTCAAGAGCAGGGCCGTAAACAGATAACGGTTTAATTGTAGATCCGGGCGGTCTGTTGGAATTTGTGGCACGGTTGAGGACCATAGAAGCTTTTTTCTTGCCGGTTCCGCCGACAATACCCATTACACGTCCGTCATATCCCATAACCACCATAGCTCCCTGAACTGTTTCGTCAGGCATACGCTTATAGTTTTCATATACGTCCTCCATTGAATCCTGGACATCAAAATCAATGGCAGTATATATCTTCAATCCACCGCCGTAAACAAGGTCATGAGCCTTTTTACTTGTGTAACCCATTTTCTGCAAATCCTCTTGAACAGTTGTGATTACATAGTCTGTATAATAATCGGTAATGCTGTTTTTCTTCGATTTGCTGTCGTCGCTCTTAATCTGCGAGCCCTTATAATTCTTACTGTTGGTAAATACCATTTCATAGGCTTTAGCTTGCTGATATTCATCTTCGGTAAGATATTTAAGGTCATTATCCTTCATAGCATAAAGGACGTCAATTTGACGTTTCCTATTATTTTCAGGCTCGTTAAGAGGGTCATATTTACTCGGATACTGAGTAATAGCTGCAATACTGGCAGCCTCAGCTGCATTCAAATCCGATACTTCTTTGCCAAAATAGGTTTCTGCCGCAGTTTTAACACCGTAG
>DAVZKM010000025.1:0-14120 GCA_052272245.1 Eubacterium sp. | reverse complement strand
ATCGGGCTTGCGTGAGGAAAGATTATGGCAATCTGAGCCGATAAGATGAATCCTGCCTGTTTGAAGAAGCTTGAAAAGCTTTTTCCTCAAATGCCACGGCGAGTCAACAAACGAGCTTACATTAACCTGAACAAGACAACCCATATCTATATATTCGTCAAGAAGGTCAAAATCTTCCATAAAAGCGGAATAGCGCTCAATATGTGCCAAAATAGGTATAATGCCGTAATCGTAATTCAAATTAAGCAAACGTTCATATATATCCCGTGAAAAATCGCAGGAAAAAGGATGCTCAATAAGTGCATAATCGGTATTGCCGATCTTAATTTCGTCAAGATTTGAATTGCGCAAAAGATATTTTGTAATATAAACCTCTGCCGCAGGTATAAGCTTTGGACTGTCGGGAGGAAGAGAGGCTTTTAAAAGTTCAAATGAGTCATCTCTTCTTTTAACAAAATCTTCATAGCTTATAGAGTCGGAATAATAATGCGGAGTTAAAACAATTGCACTTGCGCCCTGTTCTTTAAGCATACCAATCATTTTTAAACTGGTGTCAACATCAGGCGAACCATCGTCAATCCCAGGCAAAATATGGCTGTGTACCTCAACAAGCTTGTCAATCATTTTATCACACCTTAACTTTAGTATCTCGGATCGTAACGGCCGTATTCATAACCGCCGCCACGATATTCGCCGTAACCGTAATAGCCGTAGCTCCTGCGAAGACCGAAGCCGCTGTAATTATAAGAATCATAAGAAGAGCTGCTACCCTTTCCTGCCTTAGATTCAACAAAATTAACAACAAATCCCAAAATCTTTGCATCAATAAATTCAAGAGACGAAAGTGCCTTTTGAAGCTCGGGATGAGTAGTTTGATTGTCCCTGACAACGAGAACGATACCGTCCGATTCACGGATTAGCGACAATGCATCTGAAACTACGTTAAGCGGAGGAGTATCAATAATAATATAATCAAAATCTTTACTGATGCCATTTAAGAAATCCCTCATAAAATCAGAGCCTAAAAGCTCGGCAGGATTTGGAGGAATGGTACCGCAGGCAATGACTGAAAGATTCTCATATCTTGTAGGATGAATAATTCCGAAAATATCCATCTTATGCCTTGAAGAAGCAACATCGCTTAAATAGTCAGTCAAACCCGGCGCACTCGGAATTGAAAAATACTGGTGAATTTTCGGTTTACGCAAATCGCCGTCAATAAGAAGAACTCTTTGGTCTGCCTGGGAAATAGAAGCGGCAAGGTTTACGGTGGTGGTAGTTTTGCCCTCATTAGGAAGAGAAGAGGAAACAACGATTATTTTGCAGCCTTTTTTAACGACCGAAAACATAATATTGGCACGAATCGATTTATAAGCCTCTTCGATTCTGAACTTCAAATCGCTTGAAATGTTAGCGTCATCAACAAGAATACGCTGTTGCGATAAAACCTTTTTCTTTTTATCCTTAGCCATTATTTATTTTCCTCCTTATTGTTTTTCTTTTTTGCCTTTTTATTGTCAATCTCAAATTCCGGAATAGTACCGAGAACCGGAACATTATACCTTGCAGTAAGTTCCTCGCTTGTCTTAACCCTTACGTCAATAAGGTCACGGAAAATAATATATGCAACCGCAACAACACCGCCTGCGATAAAGCCGAGAATAGTTTTTTCAATTGTACCCATTCCGTTTGGCTCACTTGCTTCAATTGCGGCATCCTCAACAGAAGCGTTCAAAAGGCCGTTGTTTTTACTTTGCATAACCTTAGGAACAGTAATTTCAAGCTGGCGTGCAATTTGGAAAGCAGTCGCCTTATCATCTGTAGTAACCGTCATTGTCATAATGGCGGTTTCTTCTTTAGTTTCAATTGAAATACTTTTGCTGATGTCTTTATATGTGTAGTTTGAGTTGTATTTTTTATTAAGGTCGTTTGCCACTCTTTTTGCAAACTCACTTGTGTTTAGCATTTCGGTATAGGTTTCCATCATTTGCATGGCATAGTTCATCTTGCTTGTGTTACTTGCCGCATTTCTTGCAAGAGTTGAGTCCGAAAGCTCCTGCTGGGTTTCAACTGCGTAAACAAAAAATTTAACGCTTGAAGAATATTTTTTGGCAGCAAAATTAGCCGAATAAATGCCGAGTGCAAGTGCACCGATTAAGCAGAATATCACAACCAGCTTCCATTTTTTTAAAACGAGCTTCAGCATTTTTTGCAAATCAATCTCTGTGTTCATCAAATTCTCCTCCGCCTTTTAGGCATAAATAATAAATAAATAATACATTGAATATGTCTTTTTGTCAACTGATTTATCAAAATAGTTCATCAAATTCGATGTATCTATTGACAAAATTTATTAAATAGTCGATAATAAAACGTGAATTATTTCTATATTTGCAAAGGAGTTTTCAATGACAGATAACAAAATCAAAATGCCTGTATGGGGCCCGTACTCAAAGAAATATATGGGCATATCAAAAATAATCAACAAGATTGCAGACAAGGGCGCAAGGTATGATTTTTCCGTCCATCCTACCCTTTGGAACAGCTCAACTCCCGTACCTAACGTTACAGTTCCGTCAAATTATCACTTATGGAACTGCAAAAACGATTACACTTTTTATTCATACAGATACGAGCTTATGTGGAAAGACAAAGTTTATGCTGATATTTCATTTTCAAAATCAGATGATGATGCATACCTTATGAGATGTGAGATTTTCAACAACACTTCTCTTTCGCAAAACTGCATTTTAAATATATTTGCATCTCTTGAATTTCCTCACCCAACCTATTGCGAGGTAAGCGTGCCAAGCGGTGCAATTCTTAAAACAGCCAATGATTACGTAGACTATTCTTATGCTGTTGCAAGACCTTGGGATGAAGAAAATCCGGACGGAATGTTTAAGGGTATGTTTGCAGACAAGGAGTTTTACCTTGGCAAGGGACTTGGAGACAGATGCGAGAATTATCACGTTCACTTCTTAAATCTTAAGCCTTTCGGATTTGAAAGCGGCGACAAAGTATCATATAAATTTGATGATAATGATATTAAAAATCCCGTTATCGCAGTCAGATATAAAACCGTTACAGACGGCGACGCAGAATTCGATATGAACGGAAAAACAGTCGTATTTGCACACAGCGAAGAACTCAACATCGCATATATTCCTTATATGTCTGAGTTTACACTTGAAAGCCGCGGCAAGGCAGGAATTGAATTTGATTTTCTCTGCGTTGTTGACGAGAGTGAAAAGAAAAACATCAAGTGTGAAACAAAATCGCAGCCTTATATGCCGCAAATTGAAACAAAGGTTCTCGAAAAGGGTCATATCACAAAGCTTACTTATGACACGGTTGACAAGCCGTTTTATATCTTGACAAATAACAAGAACACACGTGAAAGAAAGCTTGATTCGGGCTGTCTTGAAGATGCGCTTATCAACAGGCTTTCAAACGGCGATCACACTTATGACGACCTTAGAGAAACTTTCTCAGCCTCTTTCCAAAGAAAGCACAGCGACGACGGATTTTTTCACAATTCGCTTATCAAATCTATTTTTATTGAGCCCAATACCTCTCACGTTGAATACGTTATGCTTTCTCAAAGTGAACCGAAGCAACTTAGCGACGAGGAATACGAGGCAATCTATCAAAACGCAAAGAAGAGCTCTGAATCTGCAAGTTTTAACGAGTCCGGAAAGAAGTATACCCTTTCGACAGAAATTCTTAAATCAACGCTTTTGACAAACGTGGTATATCCGGTTTATCGCCACGGCGAGAATGTTATTCACCACACACCCGGCAAAAGATGGGACAGTTTTTACACATGGGACAGCGGCTTTATCGGTATGGGGCTTTTGGAATTTTCGCCAAAACTTTGCCAATATGCGCTTGACATGTATTTGTGTGACGAATCAAACAAGGACTTCTGTTTTTTGCTTCACGGCTCACTTGTTCCTACTCAATTTGTTGAATATCTTGAACTTTTAAAGCGTACAAACGATAAGGAAAGCCTTGCATTTTTATATGATAAAGCTAAGCTTTATTACGAGTTTTTACGTGGCAGAAATCATATGTCAACCGTTGCGAAATTCAATAACGGACTTCTTACGACATATGATTATTGGTATTCCCACTGCGGAATGGACGACTATCCGGCTCAAGTTGAAATGATGGCAAGAAAATCGCAGAAATATACCTGTCCTTGTCTTTCAACAGCGCAGATTATCCGTGCCGGGAAGATTATGAAAATGGTTGCCGACTCTCTCGGAAAATATGAAGACATCAAAGTTTATGACGAAGATATCGAATATTCAACAAAGGCGCTCAACGACCTTGCTTGGGACGAGGAAAGCGGCTATTTCGGCTATACGGAATATGACGAAAACGGAAATGTTACGGGCATTATGAGAACTGCCGACGGTGAAAACTTCAACAAAGGTATGGACGGTGTTTATCCTATTGTTGCAGGTGCTGTTGAGGGAAAACGTAAAAAAAGGCTTCTTGAACACATTAAAAATCCTAATGAAATGTGGTCTGCGGCAGGCATATCCGCAGTTGATATGAGCGCTTCCTATTACTTTGACGACGGTTATTGGAACGGCAACGTTTGGATGAGCCATCAATGGTTTATTTGGAAAACAATGCTTGATAACGGCGAAGCCGATTTTGCTTATGACATCGCCAAGCTTGCTTTGGATATGTGGAAAGATGAAACAGACTTTACATATAACACTTATGAGTGCTTCGGCATTGCAACAAAACGTGGCGGCTGGTTCCACAATTTCGGCGGTCTTTCCGCTCCTATTTGTATTTGGGCGAACGCTTACTTTAAACCTCAAACCGTTACCACAGGCTTTGACGTTTGGACAGATTATCAAAAAACTACCGACCGCAGCGCAAATATTAAATTCAAATATTTTGGCAATTGCGATAAATACACTATGATAATCACCCTTTCGGACAAGTTTAAATATGTTGCTTACCTTGACGGGCAAAAGATTGATTTTAACGAAAGAAACAATGGTTCACTCGAATTTACATTTGACAAAAATGTAAAAGGCGGTGTGCTTGAAATTAAAGAAAAGCAGGAGTAAAAAATGGCTAACAAAATATGGGGAAGTAATAATGAACCGCTTAAAATTCAATTTATAACCGACACTCATTATTATTCAAGAAAAGGCGGCACAGAAGGCAAGGCTTACGATAAAGCCGAGTCAAAGTCGCAAAAAATAATTAAAGACAGCGACATCGTAATCAAAGCAGGCTTTGATATGCTTTGTGAGGACAAGTCAACGGATATCGTTGTTCTTGCAGGCGATACAACACGTGACGGCGAAATCGAATCTCATAAGGAATTTATTGAAATGCTCAGAGACCTCAAAAAAAGAGGAAAGAGAGTTTATGTTATCACCGCTACTCACGATTTTAGGGACAGGGGTGTTGCTGACGGATATGACGGCGACAAAAAAATTGAAGTTCCCGCAGTAGAAAACAGGCACGATTTGTGGGATATGTACTACGAGTTCGGCCCTAACGAAGCCATTTCAACCCACCCTGAGTCAATGAGTTACGTTGTTCAGCTTGCACCGGGTTATCGTCTTTTTGCACTTAATGACGATACAAATTATAAACCTGAGGGCGAACGTGGTTCCGGCTTTTCCGACGATTGTATGAAATGGATTATGGAGCAGCTTGAGGATGCCAAGAAAAATGACCAATTCGTTATCGCAATGACTCACCATCCTATGATTGCGCCGTCACCTTTTTATGCGATTATCGGTAAGGGCGATATGCAAAGAAATCACGAAACCACGAGAGAGATTTTTGCAGATGCAGGTCTTTCATGTATGCTTACCGGTCACACACATATCCACGACATCAGCTACATTGTAACAGATAAGGGCAATACATTTTACGATATTGCCTGCGGCGCAATGATAGGCTGCCCTCCTACTATGAGAAACGTTACAATCGACCCTAAAAACAAGAAGATTGACGTTGACACGATTATGATTAAGGACGTGCCGGGTATAGACACAAACGGCAAACCTTTTGACGAATATATGAAGGGATTTTTCTTCGGAATGATTGGTGAAATCGTTTGGGCAATGGGTAACGATATTGACAGACTTGCCGAAATGACAGACGCATTCTCAATTCCGGGCGAAAAGGTAAAGAAGCTTGCTTGGCTCATTAAGCCTATCGGCAAATGGCTCAACAAGCTTACATTCAAAAAGATTTGGCGACTTTGCAAAAAGGAAAGCGGACTTAAAAAGGCTGACATTGCAGATATTGCAGACAATAAGGCTGTTGATTTCATTCTTGAACTTGTTCAAAATCTTTATTGCGGCGACTCGCCTTACGGTCCTGACACAAGAGAATATAAGCTTACCTGCGGTCTTTTAAACGTAATTGATTCATTCCTTAATACAATTCATTTGAGAATAGGCAAATTCCTTAAGGGTGCAACAAGCGTAAGAGGTCTTGTTGAGCCGCTTCTTTGGAATCCGGGATACTGCGACGCCGAGTCGACGCTTCCGCTTCACCCTCTTTATGATAACGAAAACCCTGCTCCTGAAGAGGTATTTAAGAAAAAAGAATTTAACGACCCTGTTAAAAAGAGCAAAAAAGGACCGCTCGTATTGTTAATTCTAATTCTTATTGTAATACTTCTTCTTGCAATTGTTGCAGGCATTGCGGCGCTCGTTGTTTGGGCAGTAATTGCGATTATTCACGCAGTCGCAGGTTCTGCAATGCTTGGATTACTTTTTTCTTAAAAAATATATTGCAATAAAGTAAAATTATTGCTATAATGTTAAAGAATTATTAAATTTTTCATATTAAAGGAGTAAAATTATGGCAGAAGAAAAGAAAAAATTCAGCCTTGGCGGCATTGATAATGCGGCTGAGGAAAAGGGATCATTTATGAAAACCTTGTGGCAGCTTGTTAAGTTTCTCGTTGTTTCGGGTCTTGTAACAATCATTCAACTTGCACTTGCCGCATTGTTACCACTCGTATGTGACCAAATTCACACTTTGCTTCCTGAATTTTTAAGAGGCATTTTCACACCGACAATGTTTACAACAGGTTCAAAGGAAGCAACAAAGTATGTTATTGACGGCGTTGTTACTTGGGGTTATGTACTTCCATTCCTTCTCTCAAACCTTGTTGCTAACATCTACGGCTTCTATCAGAATAAAAAGACAACATTTAAATCCGATGCGCCATGGTACAACTTTGTTATCTACATTGTGTTGCTTCTTGCGCTCATTCTTTTCTCAACATGGATGCAGGGCGCAATCGTAGGTGCATTATTAAAGGTTGAAGGTTCTAACTGGTTCTTGAATATTGTTACTAATGAATCAGTTGCACGTCTTATTGCATCTATGGCTGCCGGTTTTGTTCAAATGGTAGTTCTTTTCCCTATGGAAAAATTCGTTCTTATGAAAGAAAAGAAAGAAGACAAGGGCGAAGAGGCAAAGGCTTAATCGTAAAAAGATATGTATTATTGACCGCTGATTTTTCAGCGGTCTTTTTCGTTGTCACAAATTACGTATTGCTCGTGGCAAATTATACCTTGTTTATCAATTTGACGATAGTGCATACTTGTGGTATAATATTTGTCGATTTTTAAAGGAGGCTGTCGAATGAAAAGAATTATCTCTTTTATTTTGGCATTTATTATATCAATAACCTGCATTTTTTCGGCAGGTATTTCTTACGCAGATAATCGCCCTCACATTGAGGACGCATTAAATAATCTTCAAACTCAAACAGGATATATTCCTTTTCAAAATTCGTCTGTTCAATATAACTGCTTCGGCTTTATAAGCGACGTTTGTGCACGTCTTTACTCAGTTACATATTATTATGAACAGCAGGTAGGAAATTATCGTTTTAACCACACTTCAAATTATTTTACGGTATCGCAGGCAACATTTCCCGATTCAAATTACGCCAAAGCTTTAAAAGAATGGCTTTGTGCAAACGCAGCGGTCGGCGACGTGCTTCAAATAGGTTGTGCAAACGATAATGACAGCAAAAAGCACACGGTTTTGATTCAGCATATCGACGGCGAAAAAATTATGCTTTACCATTCAAATTATGCTACTTCCGGTATATCCTCGGCTGTTTGCAGAGTTGATACGGTTTATTGGAAAAGCTTTATTGCAAATCCTACTTCAAACACATCAAATTCCCTTAATTTGCTTTTGGGCTCCAATTTCAGGCGCAACGGCGGTGTAGGAATGTCACTTAACAGATATTCATTTTTAGAGCAATATTATCAACTTGACTCGCTTACAAAATACACATCTGAAATCACAAAGACGGAGCGTGACAGTTCAACATCCGTAAAAATTTATTTCAAGCAGATTCCGGATGCAACGGCATACAGCGTTCAATACCGTGCAAGCAGTTCAAACAAATGGACAACCGCAAGCGATAATATTACCGCTTTAAGCTACTCGGTTAAAAGCCTTACAACAGGCGCTGCATATTGCTTTAGAGTAAGAGCTTTTGCAAACGGCAAATGGCAGGATTATTCGACAGAAGCGACTAAAACCGTTCAGCCTCCCAAACCGTCAAAAATATCGGCAGCTGCAAACAATAACGCAATCACTCTTACATGGGCGCAAAGAAAGGATATTAGCGGAGTAACAATTTATCGTTCAACAAGTAAAAGCGGAAATTACGAACAACTTATAAATGTGCCGCAGGAAAGCGGAGCTACCTTTACCGACACAAATATTGCAAACAACCGAACATATTATTATAAAATTCAGCGATATATTAACGTGAAAAGTGAAACATATCAAAGCGAAATTTCACCGAGTGCAAGTGCAGAATATCAGCTCGGAGAGGTAACAAATCTTAAGGTAAGCAATGATACAAAATCAACTCTTAAAGTGTCTTGGTCAGGCGCTCAAAATGCACAATCATACACAATAGGTTATGCAAAGGTCAACACAAATAATTATAAATACATTGTAACAACTGATACAAACTTTATTTTAAGAGGTTTAAACCTTGGCAGTAAATATGTAGTTGCCGTTTGCGCAAACAACAATATCGGTTCAACCGCTGCCGCCGTTTCAAATCCGATTAAGGTTAAACTTAAAAAGACTACGCTCAAAGTTTCTAAAAAAGGCAAAAGCGCAAAGCTTTCTTGGAAGAAAGTGAATACAGCGTCAGGTTATAAAATTTATCGTGCCACATCAAAAAACGGCAAGTATAAGCTTATTAAAACCGTTAAAGGCAACAAGACTTTCAAATATAACGACAAGAAAGTTTATAAAAAAACACGATATTATTACTATGTAAAAGCCTATGCAACAAAGAACAAAAAGCAATATTATAGTGATAATTCCGCCAAGAAAAGCGTTAAAATTTAGTAATCATTCACAATTTTACAAATATCGATAAAATTATTAATAAAATACTTGACAAGGTAAATTTTTTTGTATATAATCTTGTGCAGATATTTAATTAACAGTATCAAATACCCCCGAAGAGGTCGGAGGGAGGGAATAAAATGAGCCAAGTAAAAGTAAAAGAAAATGAGTCTCTTGACAGCGCACTCAGACGCTTTAAGCGCCAAACTTCTCGTGATGGTATCATCCAAGAGGTTCGCAAAAGAGAGCATTATGAAAAGCCTTCTGTTGCTCGTAAAAAGAAGAGCGAGGCTGCTCGTAAAAGAAAGTATAAATAATTATACATATATGGGAGCGGTAGTATCGCTCCCATTATTTTTTATTTACATTAAATATGGTGAAAACTATGAAAAAAATACTTGTACTAAACGGTCCTAATCTTAATATGACCGGAATAAGGAAAAAGAATGTTTACGGCGGCGAAACCTTGAAGCAAATTAACGACGAATTAAAGCTTTACGGCAAGGCTAACGGCGCCAAGGTATCATTTTTTCAGTCAAATCATGAGGGTGACATTATTGATGTCATTCACGAAAGTAAGGATGAATTTGACGGCGTAGTCATCAATGCAGGCGCATATACCCACTATTCTTATGCAATAAGGGACGCAATTGAGGCAGTACAGGAATTTACTCCTTTTGTCGAGGTTCATATGTCCGATATTCATAAAAGGGAAGATTTCCGCAAGATTTCCGTTATAACCGACGTATGTGTTAAACAAATTTGCGGCTATGGCAAGGATAGTTACAAAATGGGTATTGATTTATTGATGGAAATATTATAAAATAAGACTATATTAATTTTAGAATTACATTTTACTCGGAGGTAAAAATATGATTTCAGCAGGCGATTTCAGAAACGGCGTTACATTTGAAGAGGACGGCAATGTGCTTCAGGTTGTAGAATTTCAGCACGTTAAGCCGGGTAAGGGCGCTGCTTTCGTAAGAACAAAGACAAAGAACGTTATCACGGGCTCAGTAGTTGAAAAAAGCTACAACCCAACAGCTAAGTTCCCTACCGCTTACATCGAAAGAAAAGAAATGACTTACTCATACAATGACGAGGGTCTTTACTACTTTATGGATAACGATACATTTGAGATGGTACCTGTTTCACAGGATGACCTTTCAGACAATTTTAAGTTTGTTAAGGAAAACGAGGTTTGCCGTATCCTTTCATACAAGGGCAAGGTATTCGGAGTTGAGCCTCCTACATTCGTTACTCTTGAAGTTACTGAAACAGAGCCAGGTCTTAAAGGCAACACAGCTACTAACACACTCAAGCCTGCAAAGGTTGAAACAGGCGCAGAAATTCGTGTTCCTCTTTTCATTAACGAAGGCGATATGATTAGAATTGACACAAGAACCTGCGAATATATGGAAAGAGCATAAGCTCAGCACGTATAATACAGCAAATTCAAAAGAAAATAATTTTTGCATAATTTTTTTAGAGAGGATATAACACTATGGATACAACTGAAAGCTTAGGCTATCTTAAAGGTTTAATTGAAGGTCTTGACCTTGGCGACAACAAGAAAGAAACAAAGGTTTTCTCTGCAATCGTTGACGTTCTTTCAAATCTTGTTGAGGATATTGACGATATGACAGACGGCGTTGAAATGCTTGCAGACCAGGTTGACGCTGTTGACGAGGATTTAGCAGACCTTGAGGAATATGTATACGACGATTATGACGATGAGTGCGACTGCGATGATTGCTGTGACGATGACGAGGAGGAATTTGAGGTTGAATGTCCTCTTTGCAACACTCCTTTCACAGTAGATGCCGAAACAGCACTTAACGGTACTGTTCCTTGCCCGAATTGCGGCGAAATGCTTGAATTTGAGGTTGAAGAGGCAGACGATCAGGACGCTGAATAATTAATATTGAAAGGCTTTTACAATGAAAAAGTTTTTAGCAGTATTGCTGGCAGCAGTTACTGTTGCTTGTATGTTTGTTGCCTGCTCAAAGGCAGACGATAAAAATACTACGCAAAGCACATCAGCTTCTGTAGAAAATGCCACAGACAAAGCAAAGATTAAAGACTCCGACGCAATCAACTTTATTAAGACAGCCTATACTAAAAAAGAGCTTGGACTTGATAAAGTAAAAGAAAAATATGACTTTATGATTAGTCAAAACGGCGTTACAATTGATAAAAAGCAATATGTAAAAGTTGCCGCTAACATTATGAAGAAGAATGATACAACTTCAAAAGACGGCAAGCAAACATATTCCCTCACCCCTGTCGGCGAATATTATATCTCGTTTGACGGCGACGAGGTGCTTATGAAAGACCTTAAAAGCGGCAAGTATAAAAAGCTTGAAAACCGCTATCAGGACTACAGCGCTAAAGGTCAAACAGCCGAAAGCGCAACAAAATAAGCATAAAACAGAATAAACGTAAACAAAAAGCAAGACGATTTTTCGCCTTGCTTTTTTGCTTTTTTGCAACCTTACTGTACCTTTTCTGCACGTTCGCAGTAGTCCTTAATTACCGAGCAAGTGTGTGCCATTTGCTCTTTTTCTTTATCATTAAGCTCAAGTTCAATAATATCCTCAATTCCGTTTCTGCCGATTACGCAAGGAACACCACAAGCTACGCCGTCAATACCGTACTCTCCTTCAAGCAAAACAGAAGCCGGAATAACTCTCTTTTCATCGTGAAAAATTGCTTTGCAAATATCTGCACAAGCAGCGCCGATTCCAAATTCGGTTGAACCTTTTCCGTTGATGATATCATAGCCGATATAACGAGTTCTCTCTAACACAAAATCCTCTGTAAGCTTACTGTATTTTTCAGGCTTCGCCTCTTGAAGCTCTTTATAGTTTTTGCCGCCGAGAGTAAGAGTTGAAAAAGGAACAAATGACGAGTCGCCATGTTCGCCTATAGCACAGGTTGTAACGCTTTTTCTGTCTATATTTGCAAGTTCGCTGACTGTTCTTTTAAGCCTTGCCGTATCAAGAGAAGTGCCTGTTGAAAAGCATCTTTCCCTCGGAAGACCGAGATGAACTCTCGCATAATTTGCAATAACGTCGGCAGGATTTGTAATTGAAACAAAAATACCTTTGAAATCAATAGGCTTAAGATTTTCAACAACATCCTTTAACATTCTGATTGAATCGTCGAGCATATCGAGCCTTGTCTGCCCCGGCTTACGAGGCATACCAATTGAATTGACAATAATATCGGCATCCCTGCAATCTTCATAGTCGCCTACCTTAATTTTAGTTGTTGAGCCTAAAAAAAGGCATGCGTCTGCAACATCGTAGCAGTTTGCAATTGCCTTTTCACGGTCAATATCAATAAAAACAATCTCATCGCAAGTACCCTGAAAGCAAAGTGCCATTGCAACATGAGAACCGACGTGACCTGCACCGATGATTACTACCTTGCGTTTATCTAACATAATTAATCCTCCAAATATATATTTACAATAATTATTATACACCTATTTATATTAATTTCAATAGAAAATAAAGTTTTAAAAATAGGCGAATAATTGTTGACAAGTCTATTCCTTAATGCTATACTTAAGCCGTAAGTAACTGTGATATCTCATTTGGCACAGTTGCTTGTAAAATAAAATTACAGGAGGGCGCTATGAAAAGTGATATACTGATTAAAACGGTTGACCTTTCCCGTCACTACAAAGTCGGCGAGGAAGAGGTTATCGCACTTGACAAGGTCAATCTTGAAATAGAAAGAAACAAGATATGCGCAATTTTGGGCACATCGGGTTCAGGCAAATCAACGCTTTTAAATATGCTTGCCGGCATTGAGAGACCGAGTGGAGGCGAGGTCTATATCGGCAAATACCGAATAGATAATTTAAGTGAAGCGGATTTGGCAAAATTCAGGCAAAAATTTACAGGCTTTATTTTTCAGTCATATAACCTTATGCCGACTATGACAGCGCTTGAAAATGTGGCATTACCACTTATGTTTAAAGGCGTCGGCAAGGAAGAACGAGAAGCAAAGGCTATGGAAATGCTCAAGCTTGTCGGAATTGACAACAGATATAAGCACAAGCCAAAGGAAATGAGCGGTGGTCAACAGCAAAGAGTCGGCATAGCAAGAGCATTTGTAACAGATCCAAGTGTAGTATTTGCAGACGAGCCGACCGGTAATCTTGACAGTAAAACAACTATTGAGGTTATGGACCTTATAAAGCAACTTGTTTATACAAAAAAGCAAACGCTTGTTATGGTAACTCACGATGCAAACGTTGCAAAATATTCTGACATAACAGTCAATATTTCCGACGGCATAATAACATCAAAAAAATATAACAGTTAAAGGAGAAAAGTAATGAAAAAATTTCAGTTATTAACTTCAATTATATTAGCATTATTAATGATTATTGTACCGCAAAGCATTGCGTTTGCGGCGGATGACAGCTCTCAGGCATCGGCTGTAAGCCTTATTTCCGACGGGTTTCAAGTTGACAAAAAAGCAATTTACGCAGGAGATACATTTAAGCTTACATATAAAATAAAGAATACAAATTCAAAATTAGACGTAAAAAATCTTAATATGCGCTTATCGGGCGGAGATACATTTACCGTTGCAAACGACGTAGATACTATTTATTCTGCTTCCCTTTCAAAAGGTGCAAGCGCACAGTTTAGCAAGAATTTTTATGTAAGCGCAGGTGCAAACGCAGGTATGTACCCTATAACAAT
>DAVZKM010000024.1:0-14153 GCA_052272245.1 Eubacterium sp. | reverse complement strand
CGTTTATACTTGCAAATACGCTGTCGCCAACACTGATAATTCCTCGTGAAACATCTCCCTTATGAAGATAAACACTATCTGCATTCTTAGCAGTATCGGCAACGATAAATGCATTGTCATCGCCGTTTTTGATAACACCGCTGTCTCCAACCTGACCGCCGGATTGAGCATAGAAAGGAGTTTTGTCAAGCACAACAGTACCGCTTTCGCCTGCACCAAGCATATCTACAAGCTCGCCGTCGGCATTAACAATAGCTAAAATCTTAGCATCGCAATCGAAATCGGTATATCCGACAAATTCAGTTTTGTCAGCATCAATCTTAACAGAATTACCCTTCCAAGCGTCTGCTCCTGCATCTTTACGAGCGGCACGTGCAGTTGCCTTTTGAGCGGCAAGAAGTGCGTTAAACTTGTCCTCATCAACAGTAATACCCTTTTCTTCAAGAATATCCTTAGTCAAATCAAGAGGAAAGCCATAAGTATCGTTAAGCTTGAATGCTTCCTCACCTGAGAATACATTGCCCTCAAGCTTATCAATATATTCATCAAGCATAGCAAGACCTGCGTCAATAGTTTTACCAAACGAATCTTCCTCAGCATGGATAACCTTGATAATAAGTTCCGCCTTATCTGCAAGTTCAGGGTAAGCCACGTGATTTTCATGAATAACGGTGTCGCATACCTTATAAAGAAACGGCTCATTTACACCTAAAAGTCTGCCATGACGGCAAGCACGTCTGATAAGGCGGCGAAGAACGTAGCCTCTGCCGTTATTTGATGGGATAACACCGTCACCAATCATAAATGTTGCAGAGCGAACGTGGTCTGTAATAATACGAAGCGAAACGTCTTTTTTAGCATCCTCATGATACTTAGCACCTGATATTTCGCTGATTTTTTTCATGATGTTTTGAACTGTATCAACCTCAAAAATATTATCTACGCCCTGCATAATGCAAGCAAGTCTCTCAAGACCCATACCTGTATCAATATTTTTTTGAACAAGTTCTGTATAATTACCGTTGCCGTCATTATTAAACTGACTGAATACATTGTTCCAAAACTCAACATATCTGTCACACTCACAGCCGGGGCCGCAATCGGGAGAACCGCAGCCGTACTTTTCGCCACGGTCAAAATAAATTTCTGAGCAAGGACCGCAAGGGCCTGAGCCGTGCTCCCAAAAGTTATCAGCCTTGCCTAAACGGACAATATGCGACGAATCAACACCGTTTTGCTTAGTCCAAATATCAAAAGCCTCATCATCATTTTCATAAATAGTTACATAAAGCTTATCAACAGGCATTTCAAGAACCTTGGTACAAAATTCCCAAGCCCAAGCAGTAGCTTCCTTTTTAAAATAATCGCCAAATGAGAAGTTACCGAGCATTTCAAAAAATGTTCCGTGACGGTCAGTCTTGCCAACCTCCTCAATATCGGGAGTACGAATACATTTTTGACAGGTTGTAACACGATTACGAGGCGGCGTAATTTCACCTGTAAAATACTTTTTCATAGGTGCCATGCCCGAATTGATAAGAAGCAAGCTGTTATCATTATTCGGAATAAGCGAGAAGCTTGGAAGTCTCAAATGACCCTTGCTTTCAAAAAATGAGAGATATTTTTCTCTCAAATCGTTTAATGAAGTCCATTCCATAATTATAATTACCTCAATTTTAATATATCTATCGTATCAAATTTAATAAATAAATCTGTTAATTTCACAAAAAACAAAAATCTCTTAACAAAATTTCAAGGGCAACAAACTTTCTTGTTGCCCCTAAATATTTAATCTTAGAGATTTTCAACGAGCTTTGTAAGCTCTTTAATTTCATCAACAGTGAAAGTAAGACCCTTGCTCATTTTAGAATGGTCAGGCGACCAATCACGCACATCAATCTTAGGCTCACGTCCGTTCCAAGAAATCATATTAACTTCTCTTGTCCAACCACGTGCTGTTTCTGAAATAACACCGAGATGTTCGGTGATTTCATACTTAATTTCAGGCATTTTGTTTCCTCCTTTTTTATTTTATATCAATATATAATTTTCTTAATTATTTAAGATTTTTAACAATTTCCTGAGTATCACGAGCGATTGTAAGTTCTTCGTCCGTAGCAAGAATAAATACTCTGACATTATCGTCAGGTTCTGTAAGTTCAGCCTCAGCACCCTTAACCGTTGCCTGATTGAGAGCTTCATTAATATGTACGCCCATATAACCGAAGTATGAACAAATCTTTGAACGAAGCCAAAAACCGTTTTCACCGATACCGCCGGTAAATACAATAGCGTCAACACCGTTCATTGCTGCAATATATGAACCGATATATTTAGCAATTTCGTAAGCTTGCATTTCATGAGCAAGAATAGCTCTTTCGTTACCTGCATTCTGAGCTGCACAGATATCTCTGTCGTCAGATGAAACACCGGAAATGGCATTTACACCGGATTGCTTGTTAAGAATGTTATCCATTTCATCAGGAGTAAGGTTAAGCTTTTTCATAATGAAGGTAACAACCGATGGGTCAACTCCGCCCGAACGTGTGCCCATCATAAAGCCGTCAAGAGGAGTGAAGCCCATTGATGTGTCAACAACCTTACCGTGGTCAACAGCAGCAACAGATGAGCCGTTGCCAAGGTGACAGGTAATAATCTTAAGGTCCTTGATATTCTTACCCATCTTTTCAGCTACTCTGTGAGAAACGAACTTATGAGAAGTACCGTGGAAGCCATAACGGCGAACAGCGTACTTTTCATAATATTCGTAAGGAACAGCGTACATATATGCCTTTGGCGGCATAGTGCTGTGAAATGATGTATCAAAAACAAATACCTGAGGAACATCAGGACCTACAACCTCAAGGCAAGCCCTGTAGCCCATAAGGTGAGCCGGATTGTGAAGAGGAGCAAGAGGAGCAAGTTCTTCAACATCCTTAACAACCTTTTCTGTAACTAGAACACTCTTAGTATATCTGTCGCCGCCCTGAACTATCCTGTGACCTATAGCGTCGATTTCGCCGAATGAATCAATGACCTTATGTTCGCCCTCCGAAAGAATATACTTAACCTCATTAAATGCAGCTACATGGTCTTTAAGTTCTTTATCATAAGTGAACTTATTATCACCGACTTTAACGATAACATTTTCCTCACCGCCGTTGATTTTAAGACCTATTCTCTCAATTGAACCTTTACAAAGAACAGACTCATCTTTCATATCAAGAAGCTGATATTTAAGTGAGGAGCTGCCGCAGTTAATAACAAGAATTTTCAAAATATTGCCTCCACATATTGAATTTATAATAATAATTTAGTATTATAATAATATAAATTATATATTATTGTCAAGGACAAAATAATTATTTTTTAATAATTTGGTGAAATTTTATGAATACAGGCGTAATTTGCGAATTTAACCCCTTTCATTCGGGGCACAAATATCTTATCGACAGCATTAAACGTGACGGTGCTGTCGTTTGTGTTATGAGCGGAAATTTTGTTCAAAGAGGTGAATTTGCAATTTGGGATAAATTTAAAAGATGCGCCACGGCGCTTGAAAACGGAGCCGACATCGTTATAGAACTTCCGTGCGTATATTCCCTAATGTCTGCCGAGGGTTTCGCAAAAGCGGGAGTTACATTACTTGAAAAGACAGGAATAGTTGATGAAATCGCATTCGGCACTGAATGCGACGAAATAAATAAAATAAAAAAAACAGCTAATAAGATTGACAAAAGTCACGAACTCATAAAGGCAGAGATGAAAAAAGGATTGTCGTATCCTGTTGCAAGAAAAAATGTTATCGGCGACGACTTGCTTGACACACCTAATAACATTTTAGCAATTGAATATTTAAGACATACTTCCCTTCCGGCAAAAGCCGTTCGGCGCATTGGCAAAGGGCACGATACAAACGACGAATTGTATAGCGCCTCGGCAATAAGAGAAAAACTTAATCAGGACGAAATATGCACAATAAAAAACTGCGAAAAAGCAATTTTGGCAAGGCTTAGAACTATGACTCCTAATGATTTCAAACAAATTGAGGACGTAAACGAGGGGCTTGAAAACAGGATTTATAACGCAGTAAGGCAAAGCACAAGTGTTGAAGATATATACAATCTTATTAAAACAAAAAGATACACCCTTTCAAGAATCAGGCGTATCATTTTAAAAGCATATTTAGGAATAACAAAAGAATATTCTTTTAACGTGCCATACATTCGCATTTTAGGCTTTAATTCAAAAGGTAAGGAATTATTGCCGATTTTAAAGAAAAACGCAAAATTGCCGATTATAAGCAAATACAGCGATATTCAAAGGCTTGACAATAACGGCAAAAAGCTTTTTGAACTTGAATGCAGGTGTACGGACTTATATAATTTAGGATATAAAAATCCCCTGCCCTGCGGTACAGAGCAGAGGAGCAAAATAATAATTAAAGATTAGTAAAAAGATTATCACAATATTTATAAAACTCATCTTTAGTCATTGAAGCATTAATATAAGAAATTAGGGAAGAAGTAGAGAGAAACTCCGGCAAATCGAGAGATTTAAGGAGTTTCTTTTTATTTTGTTTAGCATTAGGCGTGCCGCTGAGTTCAAGATTAAACATATCAACACTCGTTAAGGGGTCATTAATCACAATAGTTTGAGAGCTGATATTTGCCTTTTTAAAAAGATCAAGAAGAACGTCATCGTTAATTCCCTCAACACCTATTTTACCCTCTTTAGAAGGTGCTTTTTTACGTTTTTCCTTACCGTATATATCCGGAATATATATATGTTTAATTTTTCCTTTAGGGATAACGGAAGAAAGATAATTCCTTATTTGAAAACCGCTATGGTCGGAATCGGTAATAACAATTAATCCACGCTCGTTTGCAAGCTTTTTTATAAATGCAAGTTTCTTCTTATCTTTATAAACCGAAAAGCCGTTGGTTTCGATAATCATGGCGTCAAGTAAATTTGAAAGCTTGATTTTATCATATTTTCCCTCAACAATAACGGCCTCTTTAACCTTAAGCATACTTAACTCCCCTTGCAGTCAGAATAAGCTTGATTATAAGTTCCTCCAAAAGAAGCTTTTTATCAACTGCCGTGCTTTTCAATTTCACGTCTGTTTTAGAAATTTCGTCAAGTGATGTGCGAAGTTGCTCAAGCGAAAGATTGGCGCAGTCACGGGTAGCGTTTCTAAGTGCAAATTCTCTGCCTCTGTAATTATAGTATTTAGCAACATCGTCAAATCCGAATCCTGCACTTTTGGCACACTTAACTCTATACATATCAACATAAACGCCGCTAATTGCAGAAAGAATGATTATAGGCTCCTCCTTCATTTCAAAAAGGATATTTAAAACATCGTAAGCCATACCCGACTTTCCTGCAACAACATACTTTGACAAATCGTAAATACGAGCTTGCAGGCATTTTGTTGCCATATTGTCAATAATTTCCTTAGTTATTTCACAGCCCTTGGCATAATAAGAAAGTTTATCAAGCTCGTTGAGCAGAATTTTCATATCATTGCCGGAAATAGATATAAGATACCTTGCCGTATCATTAGACAAAACAGCGCCACGCTTTTTAGCTCCGCTCACAAGAAGCTTTACAATATCGCTTTCGCTCCTTTTTTGAAGTTCAACGCAGTCGCCCGCCTTTTCAAATGCTTTCATAACCTTTTTAAATTTAGCGCTTTTAACGTCCGGCTCTATTGCATCAAACCAAAACACAAGAACTGTAGTATCGGGCGTATCATTAAGATATTCCTCAAGAAGTTTAACATCACTTGCTGATTTTTCAATAGGATAATCCTTAACCATAACAAAATTATATTCACTCATCATAGGAAGCATTTGAGCGTCCTTTAATATATCGTCAAGTTCGGTATCCTTGCCGTCAAAATAATGGAAATTAAACGCTTCAAAAGTTTTATCAACTATTTTATTTTTAAGTTCGCTTGCATAATATTCCTTCAAATAACTTTCTTCGCCGTAAAGAAGATAAGCGTTTTTAAAACTGCCTGCTTTGATTTCCTTTTTAAGTTCACTTTCATTAATTTTAGGCAAAACATCACTTCCTTATGCTTATAATTGTATCATCGTTGTTGTCATAAATATATTTTGTTTTTCTTTGATAGCAAAGATTTTTGTTGACGACAACATATTTATTGTCAATCTCAATTTGAGTGTTATTTACGTTTGCAAAAATATCGCCCGACTGATATTTTACATTAACCTGCTCGCATAAATCAATATCAAAATCATAATTATTTAAAAATTCTTTGTTGTTTTTTGCAAGTGACGATAACTTTTTATTGTCATAATTACAATCAACAAATAAAACACTTTCACTTTTTGAGCGAGAAAGGCACTGCTTAACTTTGTAATAATCGCTTATATTGTCGGCGTCAACTACGACAGCGGCACTATTATTATAAATCACCACTGCATTTGTTGACGAAATATCAAGATAAGTATTAACACTGCTTTCATAAACGGATACTGCGCTTGATATAACAATCAAAGAAAATACAAGAGCGCAAGTTGATTTAAATTTAACATTGTTTTTTATCAAAAGACTTACACCGATAAAAATAAGAAAAACTGCATAAGAAACAATAAAAACTTCATGACTTATATCAAAAGTCAAAAAATATAATCGTTTAGAAAGAAATTCAGTAATTAAAAGCATAGTTTTAGCCGGAATGTATGTTAAAAATGACAAAGCCATGCCAAAATATTTCAAAAATCCAAAAAGTGCAATACCTAACGTTCCTATCAAGGTAAGCTGTGCAAGCACAATCAATAAAAGATTAGCTAAATATGATATAAAAGTAGTATTAGAGAAGAAAAGCCATATTGCCGGAAAGGTTGATACCATAACACTCAATGTAAAGGTCAGTCCGTCATATATGTAGCTGCCAAATTTATTTAATTTTTGCGGTTTAATGTTTTCGTCTATTTTAGGCTTAATAACAAGCATTCCCAAAACAGATAAAACGCTTAATACTGCACTCGGGTCGGTAACTGCGTAAGGATTAAAACAAAGTAATGCTACCGCAAGACCGAGTGAATTAAGGGTATCGGCTTTTTTATTTGCCAACCTTGCAAAAAGAAGAACACAAATCATAATTGCACAACGAATAACCGATACGGAAAAGTCGGCCATTGCAACATAAAAAAGCAAAACAAGAATAGACAAAATCGTTCTGAAATTACGCTTGACACCCAAGTATTTCAAAAGGACATAAACTCCCATACATATAACAGAGGTGTGAAGACCGGAAACCGCCATAATATGAGAAGTACCGCAATCTGTAAAATATGAATAAGTTTCGTCGGACAGTAAACTTTTATCCCCTGTTAACAGAGCAAGCGACAAAGCGCCGGTATCGTTTTTCAAATGAAGTGTAATCGTAGCTTTAATATAGTCACGCACCTTGAGAATATAGTAATTAATCGGCTTGTCATTATTGTTTAGCGGTATCGGTACGGTATCAAGCGAGGCGGAAATATATCTGCCGTCGGCAAAAGCGCCATAGGAGCTGAAAGCGTCGCTGTATGAGTTTGAATATTTAATTACAGACAGCAAATCGTCGTAATAATCTGCGTCAATTTCATATTCGCTGTAAAGCTTAAGCTTGATGTTTTGAGGTGCACCCGGATAATTTATAGATTTTGTTTTAACCGTATAAATATACTTGCCGTCATTAACTTGCACATTGTCAACAATATGAAAAACTGTTTTAACTTTTTGATTGTCAAGCAGCATTTGCCCCTCAACATTAGAATAGTTTGCCATAAAAATAAGACAGGCTAACATTGCCGCACCGAAAACACACAGTGCGACTCTTGCCTGTCTAAGCTTCGTTACAAGCAGCGATACCGCAAACAGTACCGCTGCCAAAACAAATAATATTTTATAGAAGCTGCCGCCGATAATATTTATCAACAGCAGTGCTGTTGCCATTGAAAATCCCACGAAAGCGAGGGGCCTTTTCATATTATTAATCCTTTCTGCCGATAGGAGTAATTACAAACGAATATTCCTGTTTCTGTCCCTTAGGCATAGTGTAAGGTTCTCTTACAAATGCTTGACCCGGAAGGTCACCGCCTACACCAAGCTGTCTGTGGTCGATATTAACGGTGGTTATATTTTCATAAGGAATATCATTAATATGAGTTGCCCTTTCAAGTCCGTCGGTTGTGTAGTGATAAGCAGAGAAATTGATAGGATTATCATAATAAGCGTCAACCTTGATTCCAAAGCCGTTTTTATCCGTAAGGGTAAAGTATCTTACATCGCATCTGTTAGATGATTCCTGCGGGCGCATATAGCGATATTCAAAATCAGTCACACTTGATTTATAAAGGTCAATCTTAGAGCCTAATTTTCTGTCAATATAGGTTGGCTCAGGACCTCTGCCGTACCATGTAATATATTCCATCGACTTATCCATAGTCATTTGATAGCCAAAACGAAGCATACCCTTTGTTGGAATTGCACTATGGAATACATATAATCTGCCGTCAGGATAAACCCTATAGGTTGCAACTGACTTTTTAAGTCCTGCGGTTGAAAATGCAATATGAATTTCAACAGCATTTTCATTTTTAATCACTTCTGTTTTATCTGCACTTGTACGGTGTGTTGCACGCTGCCAAGCATAAAACGGGTGGAACTTAGCCCACTGAGGAGTAAAGTTCAAGAAGTCGATATCATTATCGGTAAGTGCTCTGAAATAATTAGGCATAAGAGGTGCTTTAAGAAGTTCTTTACCTTCAATCTTATAGCTTACTATCTTGCCGTCGTCAACAATAACCTCAAGATTATCGCCCTTAACGGTCACCTTTTTACCGTTAACATCAAAGTCAAGACTGCCATCTGTATTGCTTTGCTTAGGCTGCGGCATCGCATTAATAATAAACTGCTCAAACGCAATTTCATAATCCTTTTCAATGCCTAATGACTGTTTAGTCGTTTCAAAAGAAACAGTTAAAATAACCTCTTTATCCTTTGGAAGCTTTGAAGAATCAAAATCTATTTTAATCTCACATTCTTCGAGAGGGGCACACTCAATTTTTCCGAGTTCGCCTGACAAAACTTCCTCACCCTCAGCTTTAATTACCCATTTGCAATTAAAATCCGAAAGATTTGTGAAAAGGAATTTATTTTTAAGCTTAAATTCACCGTTTGATGCGTCAATTGAAGTAATACCGATGTTTTGATAGCCGTGCTTAACCTCAACAATTTGAGGATGCGGTTTTCTGTCGGCACCGATAATTCCGTTTGCGCAAAAATAAACATTACTTCCCGTCATAGCGGTTGTGTTAGGGATATCAATAAGCTTATGAGGCTCCTGGCCTTGAAAATCGGTACCGTAAAGATAATTATCGTTACCGTTTTCATCCTTAACGTGGAGTGCCTGGTCAACAAAATCCCAAATAAAGCCGCCGCACATATTGTCGTACTTTTCAAAATCGTCAATATATTCCTGGAAATTTCCGAGGGAATTTTCCATACTGTGAGCATATTCACAAAGCACAACAGGCTTACCTTCATACATTTCAGCCTTAATCGGCTTACTGTCTGCCGCAAGCTGATTGGCAATATTATCATAAAGAGAGATAGTTATAGGTTGTTTATTACCGAGTTTTTCCATAATATCTTTAGTAGGATACATACGTGAAATAACATCGCTCTTAGTTAAATCAAAATCGCCTTCATAATGGAATTGGCGTGAATTATCAAGCGCCAAAGCAGCTTTTTTCATTTCCATAAAATTGCTGCCGTCGCCTGCTTCGTTACCGAGTGACCACATAAATACACAAGGATTGTTTCTGTCTCTTAACACCATTCTTTGCATACGGTCAACAACAGCACCGGTCCAAACCGGGTTAGAACCGGGAACTCCCTTACGTCTTACGCCGTGAGATTCAACTTCACATTCATCCATAACATAAAAGCCGTATTTGTTACACAAATCATAAAAATAAGGGTCGTCCGGATAATGAGAAGTACGAATAGAGTTAATATTATTTTGCTTCATAATGTCGAGGTCCTGAGAATATATTTCTCTCGGAACCGCCCAACCGTTGTCACAGTCAAAATCGTGTCGATTTACGCCCTTAATCATTAAAGGCATACCGTTATAGTAAATTTTTTCGCCTTTAATTTCTACCTTTTTAAATCCGACTTTATATGTCTTAACACAAATAACCTTACCGTCAAGCTCAATTGTCATAACTAATGTGTAAAGATTAGGCGTTTCGGCAGACCACTTTTCAGGCGCTTTAACAGTTTCTGTAAAAGTAACTGATTCATTGCCACCCGAAAGGTCTTTTTCTTTTGTGCCAAGTAATATTTCCTCATTGTTTGAATCAATAAGCTTAGCAGATGCTGTCATTTTACCCCTAATATTATTATAATTATTAATATACATATTAAGAGTAACATTTGAATCTAAATATAAGTCGTCAAAATCAGTTTTAAAATAAAAATCTCTAAGACAAAGCTTAGGCTCTGCAAATAAGTAAACTTCTCTGTAAATGCCGCAAAGCCACCACATATCCTGGTCCTCAAGATATGAGCCGTCTGAATAACGATAAAGCTTAGCAGTAATAACATTTTCGCCCGGTTTGAGCACCTTGGTAACGTTAAATTCGTGCGGTGTCATTGAGCCTTGGGAATAGCCGACAAATTCACCGTTTACATAAACCTCAAGCGCACTCTTTGCAGCCCCAAAATGAAGAAATATCTCTCTGCCGTTAAAATTTTTATTGAGAGTAAACGATTTTCTGTAAAAACCTATTTCCTGCATATCGTGGTCAATTGACGGAATTTTTCCTTTTGAACGACTGAAAGCCTTAGGAAATGTACTTGCATAATAGTAAGGAACAGAATATCCCTGTGTTTGCCAAACAGACGGGACGTTAATTTCATCCCAATGAGAATCATCAAATGACGTAAGCTGGAAATTTTCAGGTTGATTTTTAAGTCCTCTTTGCCAATAAAATTTCCATTTACCGTTAAGCGATTGCTTATAATTGCTTTCGTTTGCAGAGAGTGCATCCTTTTCATTGTCAAACGGCATCATAATAGCGTGGCCGTCCTCTTTGTTAATTTTGAAAATCTCAGGATTCTCCCATCTGAATTTTTCCATATAACATACCCCTTAATTTTTATTGCAATACGCAATACTCTTATTTAACATATTACCTTAATATGTTAAAAAAGTCAATCAAAAAAATAAATGTTTATATAGCGATAAAAAAGAGGTATGATATAGACAAAAGGTGAAATCTTTGTTATAATTAACTATATTAAATAAAACGGAGTTAACAAGAATGGCATTAGTAAGAGTAAATAAAGATAATTTAGACGAATACGAAGAGTTCATAAGAAGGCATCCTAAAGGCCTTTTTCAACACTCGTCAAAATGGGCGAAGGTTAAAAACGCTTGGAAATTTGAAGCAATAATGCTTAAAAATGACAGCGGCGAAATTAAAGGCTCAGCTGCGGTTCTTATTCGTTCAATACCTATAATTAAGAATTCGCTAATGTATTGTTGCCGTGGTTTTGTTTGCGATGAAAATGATTTTGACACATTCGACAAACTTTTGAACGGTCTTATTGAACTCGGCAAGGAATATAAAGCATATTGCATTAAAATTGACCCTGAAATTGTAATTCAAAACGAGGCTTATAAGAAGCATTTAATTGAAAGCGGCTTTATTGAGTTAAATCCCGGCTGTATGGATTTTGAAAATGTTCAACCAAGATTTGTTTATTGCTTTGATTACAACGATATGAATGAGGACGAGCTTATGCTCACCTTTAAACCGGATTACAGAAACAGAATAAGAAAAGCGCCTAAAAAAGGTGTTGAGGTCAAAATTTGCGGCAAAGAATCACTCGATGAGTTTGTAAGAATTATGCACGAAACAGGCGAACGTGACGGCTTTTCAACAAGACCAAAAGAATATTTTGAAAGAATACTTGACTGTATGACTGATGATGCAAGGCTTTATATGGCATATTACGAAGGCAAAGCCATTGCCGGAACTATTGCCATAAAATGGGGTCAGAATGTAATGAAATATCAATACGGTGCATCGTCAAACGCACACAGAAACGTATATCCAAACTATGCACTTCAATGGGCAATGATGAAGTGGGGTATGGAATGCGGCTGTAAAGTTTATGACTTCGGAGGCATTTCGGGCGATTGCCAAAATCCTAACAATCCACACTATGGTCTTTGGAGATTCAAGCATGGCTTTGGCGGGTATATGAAGGAGTTTGTCGGCGAATTTGACTATGTAATCAACAAACCTATTTATAAGCTTTACAACGTTGCAACAAAAATACTTGAAAAGATAAGATAAAATGAGTAGATATATAATTGACAAAAACAAATTAATCGAAAACATAAATATAATTAAGAACAAGGCAGGAGTTGATGTTATCGGCGTTGTTAAAGGCAACGGCTACGGCTTCGGAATGTGCTCTCTTGCCGAAATTCTAATGCAAAACGGAATTAACGCCTTTGCCGTAACCGAGGTTTATGATGTTCCTCTTTTAAGAGAAACGGTTATTGACAGAGATATTCTCGTTATGCGCTCAACCTCTATTGAGGAGGAAGCAAAGATTATTGCAGAGAATGACTGCATTGCAACTATCGGCTCGCTTTCCGCCGCCGAGGTTATGGACAGGGTATCCAAAAAGCTCAATAAAAAAACAAAATGCCATTTAAAAATCGATACAGGTATGGGCAGATACGGTTTTTTACCGAGTGAAGTTGAACAAGCAATAAAATGCTACGATTTTGAAAATCTTGATTTTTGCGGCGCATATACTCATTTTTCCTCTGCTTTTCATAATGCAGAACTCACAAAAGCACAGCTTGAAATGTTTAAAGACACAATTGAGCAAATAAAAAAAGCAGGCAAAAACGTAGGTATTCTTCATGCTGCAAATTCCCCTGCCTTATTAAATGTTGACGGTGTAACGCTTGACGCAGTCAGAATAGGCTCAGCGTTTACGGGAAGAGTTATTACAAGGGGCAAAAATCCACTTAACAGGCTCGGTGAACTTCAGGCAGAGGTTATCGAAACAAAAATTGTGCCTAAAGGCTATTCAATCGGTTACAACGGTCAATACAAAACAAAAAGAGAAACCAAAATCGCAATTGTTCCCATCGGCCATTTTGACGGCTTTGGCTTGCAAAAAGGTAAAGAGTCAGCCGATTTTCATTCAGTACTTTCTCAGCTTAAGCACTATTTACAAAAAGAACAGCTTACAGTCAATGTAAACGGTAAAAAATATAATGTCATAGGCGAAATCGGGCTTTCGCACACCGCAATTGATATCACGGACAGCGATGTTAAAATCGGAGATATTGCAAGCGTAGAAATTTCTCCGCTTATGGTAAATCCAAATGTTCCGAGAATTTACAAATAAATATGCATGACGAAAGGCAGTAGCGATAACCGTTACTGCCTTTTTTCTTTACATATAATTTAATTTATTCCGCCTCATAGCCTTGTTCTTTAAGTTTCTTAATCATCATTCGTGAAACTTTATATACATCACCACAACCGAGAGTAATTACAAGGTCACCGGGCTTTGCATTTGCAAGAACGTAATCCGTAATCTCCTCAAACGTATCAAGCTGGACACTGCCGGGGACTTTATCTGCCAAATCCTTAGCTTTGATTCCGATAGTGTTTACTTCCCTGCTGCCCATAATTGCAGAAATGACACATTTATCGGGAATTTGAAGCACATTTGCGAAATCATCAAGAAGAAGCGAAGTTCTTGTATAAGTAAACGGTTGATGAACCGCCCAAACACGATTAAATCCCATTTTCATTGCCGCTTCGAGTGTAACCTTAAGTTCCTTTGGATGGTGAGCGTAATCATCTGCGAAGGTAATGCCGTTATATTTACCGACAAGTTCAAAGCGCCTGCCTGCGCCCTTAAATGCATTAAGTCCTTCGCAAATACTCTTAACATCTGCTCCGCTTTCGTAAGCGGCAGCAAAAGCACACAAAGAATTAAGAACGTTGTGCTCACCCGGAACAGAAAGATGAACGGTTGCAACGAACTCACCATTATGGTAAACATCATATTTTGAATGAAAGCCA
>DAVZKM010000023.1:0-14815 GCA_052272245.1 Eubacterium sp. | reverse complement strand
TTTTGATGAGAGTATGGAAAAAAGCGAACGTATGAGAGAAGAGACACGTATCTTAAGGTCGTCATATCTGTTGATACCCTGGAAGCCTGCAACCACAACGATATTGCGCTTTGCAATTTCAGCCTGAAGCCTGTTTGGCTTAATGTTTTTAATTCTTGCAGATGTGTAAATTGAATTTGTATTAAAACCTGCCTGCCAGCCCAAAAGACTGATTACAGGGAAGCCGAGCTTCTCAATTGCCATTGCAAGAAGTGAAATAGAAATCTGCTCACCTGCCGTTAAAAGTTGGTCCATTTCTCTTTTAGCAGCTTTTGGATTGATTTCGTTTGCCTTTTCAATAAGATCGTCTGTTGTGTCACCCTGAGCCGAAACAACAACCACAACGTCGTTGCCTTGCTTATATGTGTCTGTAACAATGCGGGCAACATTCATTACACGTTCGGCATTGGCTACCGAAGAACCGCCGAACTTCTGAACAATAAGTCCCATACGTTTGTAATCCTCCAAATTAATTTATATTGATAAATATTAATAGTTTGTAACCTTGATTGTGTTGATAACGTTAATGCCGTCAAGCTTTTTGTTAAGCTTGTTTTCAGTCATAATGTCTGTAATAAATGCAACCTCATCGCTCGGTTGACCTTTTCTTGAAAGGAACTTAACGTCTGAGAATTTAGCATTAATCTCAGCAGGAGTAGCCTTGGCACGAACATAAAACGGCATTTCAATTTTTTCTTTATAATCAACAACATAGTCCTCGGAACCTGCACCCCAGCCGAAAATCTTTTTCCTCTCCGAGTGCTTGGCACAGTCGATAATGTCTGCAACAACTGCAGAGGCTGTAGGAAGCTTGCCTGCGCCGGGGCCGTAGAAGCATACGTCGCCTACAGCGTCGCCTCTTACGAGGATAGCATTAAAAACATCCTTAACGCTTGCAAGCTGAGAACCGTTATAAACTACCGCCGGGCTTACAAAAGCGGCGATTTCATTATCGTTAATATATTTGATTTGACCGAGGAGTTTAATTACTCCGCCTGCATTTTCAATGTAAGATACATCCTCAAGCGAAATATTTGTGATACCTTCGGTTTCAACTTGATTCGGATAAACGTGCTTGCCAAAAGCAAGAGATGCAAGAATACAAACCTTGCGGCATGCGTCGTGGCCCTCAACGTCTGCTGTCGGGTCCTTTTCTGCATAACCCTTTTCCTGTGCGATTTTAAGAGCCTCGTCAAATGACATACCCTTTTCAATCATCATTGTAAGGATAAAGTTCGTTGTGCCGTTTAAAATACCTGCAATTCCCTCAATGTAGTTGGCTGCAAGGCACTGGCAAAGAGGACGAATAATCGGAATACCGCCGCCTACCGACGCTTCAAAAAGATAGTTTGCTCCGCTTTCCTCGGCAGCCTGCAAAAGCTCAAGCCCTCTCTGTGCAACAAGCTCTTTGTTAGAAGTAACAACGCTCTTGCCTGCCTTAAGAAGCTTCATCGTGAAATCAAATGCAGGATTAACACCACCCATGGTTTCAGCAACAATCTTTGTTTCCTCGTCATTTAAAATATCGTTGAAATCTTTGGTGAACAAATCCTTGTGCGCATCGTTAGGGAAATCACGCAGGTCAAGAATGTGTGAAATTTCAAGCGTTTTGCCGCCTGTTCTTTTTGGAATGATATCACTGTGATGCTCAATAACCTCAACTACGCCCGAACCTACGGTTCCGTAGCCCATAACAGCAACTTTCATATTTTCTACCTCCTATGATAAAACGACGGAATTTACGCCGTCAATTTCTTTAATTGAATTTAGTAATTCTTCTTTTGTAGCGGTCATCTCGGCAATTCGCACGGTTACGGAAACATCCGCTACCGAATGAATAGGCACGCTTTGATTTACGGATAAAACGTTTGCCCCTGCCTTGTAAAGCTCGTTCATAAGGCTGGAAAGAACACCCGCATTGTCCATGAGCTTTGCATTGATTGTGGCTGTGTCATTACTGTCGTCGCCGTGATATTCAAAAATTGCATCCTTATATTTATAGTATGCGCTTCTTGAAATATCTGCCATTTTAGCTGCCTGCGATGCGTTTTTTGCCTTGCCGCTTGCAAGCAAGCTTTTTGCCGTGATCACCTTTTTGTAAATATCCGGTACTATGCTTGCATTTATCAAATAAAAATTTATTTTTTTCATGATTAAAGTGTCCTCCGTACACGGACGATTGTATTACTGTGAAAAACACTTTCTATATATTAGCAAAAAAATGAACAAGTATCAAGTATAAATTAAAAAAAATCTTAATTTCTATTAAAATTACTTGATTAACACTGTGTTTTACATTAAAATAATGTATATATTGAACAAAAGGAAGTATAACTATATGAACTCCAAGGTTGAAAAAAAGAGGGCGTTTTTAATTGACCTTTTATATGCCGTGGCAATAATTGCTCTTATTTATGTATTTTTTAAATACTGTTTTGCCGTTGCCGCCCCGTTTTTGCTCTCATTTTTCTTCGCAGTTATTTTGCAAAGACCTATCAGATGGCTTGATAAAAAGACTAAAAATAAATATCATACATTTTGGTCAATTCTGCTGGTACTTTTATGCGTTGCAATTATTTTAGGTCCTGTTATCTCTATTATTGCCGCTTTGTTTAAGGAAATTGGGAATTTTGCTTCATATTTAGGTAATCAGCTTAACGATTTGCCGACTTTTCTTGTAACGCTCCAAAATGAAATACTTAAGGCTCTTAAATTCTTGCCTGACGGTATTTATACAAGTGTGTCGGAAAATATCACTCAGTTTTTCGGCAATCTCATTAATGATTTTGACGTTTCAAAGCTCGGAATAAATATGAGCTCGATAACCTCGACTCTTTCAAGCGGTATCAGCGGAGTATACAGCGTTGTTAAAAATATTCCGTCAATAATCATCGCCGTTGTTATCGGCATTATTGCTTGTATTCTTTTTACAAAGGATTACAAAAGGGTTGTCAGGTTTATTAAGCTCCAGCTTCCGGATAAGCATAAAAATCTTTTGAGCGAAACAAAACAAGTATTTTCGTCAACGATTCTTAAAATGTGCAGGGCTTACGGGCTTATTATGTTTATCACTTTTTGTGAGAACTTCATAGGTTTAAGCATTCTTAATTTAATCGGAGTTATGGACAACAATTATGTATTTGTGATTGCAATAGGCATTGCAGTGTTCGATATTCTTCCGGTTGCAGGTTCAGGCGGTATTCTTATTCCGTGGTCACTTGTTGCACTTGTTTCAGGCAACGTCGGTCAGTGCATAGGATTGCTTGTAATCTATGCGATTATCACTGTTGTTCGACAGTATATCGAGCCAAAGATTGTCGGCAATTCTCTCGGAGTTCATCCTCTTGTTACCCTTGCAGGTCTTTATTTCGGATTAAAACTGTTTGGATTTATGGGTATGTTTATTGTTCCTATTTTCGTTATGACGGTAAAGGCATTTAACGATGCAGGAAGAATACATTTATATACTCCGCCTGAAAGAAATTAAGTTCGCAGATAATTAGGTAACCAAGGGTTTGATAAATTGCATATTTCTAAAAGCAGTTTGAAAATTAGCTGAGGTGTCGTAACGAAGGTTTTGAAATTAAGTAAAAACAATCGTTACGGCATTTTGCATTTTACAACAATAAAAATAAAGATAGTTTTAATATTGGAGGAAAATGCAATGAAATCATTATATGAAGAATTAAACGGAAGTTATATTGATGTTGGAGATGTTCAAATTCCTACATTAGTATCAACTGATATAAATGATGAAATAGGCTTTTGGGGACAAAGGCATAAAGCATATTTGAAAGAATATCATAGAGTTATCTATTACAACTTACTAACACAATGTTAACTTAATTCATATTTGCATGATATTGATATTAGAGCAAAGTAACAATATGATTTACTTGTTAAACAACTATCTGAAAATCAAGGTATTACAGAGCAACTCAAAAAGGATAATCAAATGCTATGGGTGCAGATGATGAATAACATTTCTAATCAGACCAGAGAAATAATTTTTCATAATATAATTTATGTGATTTGATAATATAGTTAATTTATCTTTAGATAAAATGGGATACTTGTTAGCAGAGATGTCGTAACGAAGTTTAGTGAATAACGGAGCAGTTAAAAACTGCCCCGTTATTTTTAATATAAAAAGAGAATATATTATTTTAAAAGTATGTAACCCACTATAACACTTTCAATTTGAAAGATGCAATAGTGGTTTTTTATTTTGCTGGGTTAAATCTTATAACCAACAGTTTCTTAATCATCACTGATTTCAAACAATTCATTTGGTGTGCAGTTAAATAATCTGCACATCGTTTCAATGTTTTCATATCTTATAGATTTTGTTTCATTATTAACCATCTTATTAAAATTTTGATAGCTCATACCTAATTGTTTGTAGAGCCAATACTTTGTTTTATTATTTTTCTTTAAAAGTTCTAATGCGTTTAGTTTAATCATTAATATACCCCTTTATCTAATGTTTTAGTTAGATAATAATATATTTATAATATTGACAAATAGACTAACGCATTATATAATGTAAACATTAGATACCGAAAGGGAGATTCATATATGACAAATGAGCAAAGAATAGCATTAACTGATTTACAAGAAAAGATAGTACAAAATAAATTGCAAAATGCTGATACTTCATGGGTTGAAACTGTTGAGGAGATGAACGATTTAAAGCAGGCTATAATACGTGAATCTATGAATATTAGCGAAAATAATAACATCGTTCACGTTACAGACTATATTAACAAAAAAAAATTTATGATATTCAATGATGGTTTTGTATCTGAAGAAAAGTTTGATTATAGTTCAGTTAAAAAAATTGATAAAATACATAAGATATCTGGTATTATGATATTAGGTTGGCTAATATTATTATTTGCTTTGGCGGGAATTTTCGCGTTGCTGGATATTAATCCTGCGTATGCTGCTTATTTTTGTATCATATGCGGAATAATTAATTTAATTGTATTTCGATTGACAGAATAAATATTCTATAGTAATAGTCAAAATAATTTTTGAAAGGAGGTATTTTATGGACTGTCCACATTATGAATATAGAAATGGAGATTATTATTGTGATTTATGCCAAAATTGCGTAAGCGAAGCAAAACACGATAATTACTGTACAGATTATAATGGAACAAATTATAACAACTGCGATATTTATAAAAAATACGCATAATTTAAAATTCGAGATGCAATTTGCATCTCGAATTTTTTTACGGAATTATAGTTTGATTTTTAACTATTTTAAGCGAAACTTCGTTATGGCACCTTAGCTTTACATTCAAGCTGCTTTTTTATAATTTGTTAAATTTTTTTAATCATTAGTATGATTTTGTGGATTTTATTTTTTTAATATGGTAATATATTTCTTGTTTTGAAAAGAGGTTTGTTAAAATATGGCTGTAAAGGCTAAGGCGAAAAGAAAAAAGAAAAAGAACAAAAAATTAAATAAAAAGAATAAATTTATAATTGCGCTTAGCGCTGTTTTGGTGCTTGCGCTTGCAATCGGCGGCAGCACCCTTGCTTTCAGGGGTAGGGAAAAGGTGTATTACGATTTCGGCAAGGAAAAGGCAAGGGGATATGATGTGTCGGAGCATAACGGCAAGATTGATTGGCAGTCGCTTAAGGACGAGGTCGATTTTGTGTTTATTCGAGTAGGCTATCGAGGATACGCAACAGGTGCCATTTGCGAGGATAAGTGTGCAAAGGATAATTTAAAAGGCGCTCAAAAGGCGGGTATTCCTTACGGTGTTTATTTCTATTCCCAAGCAATCGACGAAAAGGAGGCTGAGGAGGAAGCAAGATTTGTAATCAAAACGCTTGCACTTTATAAGCCAAAGCTGCCTGTTATTATTGACTATGAATATCCTGTTGATGAAAACGGCGATAATACCGGCAGAACGTGGGAGGCGTCGCTTTCTAAGCAGGAGTGCACAAATACTGTTGCCGCCTTTTGCGAAAAGGTGCAAAAATACGGTTATATGGCAGGTGTTTACGCTTCTTCTTATCTTTATAACAATGATATAAATACCAAAAAGCTTCCTAAGGATACCGTTATTTGGGTAGCAGATTACAATGATACGGTTACTGCTTCGTCGGCTTATCATATATGGCAGTATTCAAGAACAGGCAAGAGCGACAGCGTTGAGAGCAAATATATAGATTTGAATTATTGGTACAGCAAAAAGCAGAAATGAGGAAATATAAATGAAAAAAGCAAATAAAGTTATATCCTTTTTGCTTGTGTTTATTATGCTTTTTACGTCAACGGGTGCATATGCAGGCACTAAGGCGAGAAGCAAATACACAGGCATTACATATACTCATAATTCCAAGTTCAAAAATAACGAACTTGTTTACGGTATGGACGTTTCTCAGCATAACGGCAAAATCAATTTTAAAAAGGCAAAGCGTGACGGGATTGAGTTTGTATTTATTCGTGTGGGATACACGGGATATACAAAATCCTCTTTTTCACTTAACTTGGATAAGAATTATAAAACATATATTAAGGACGCAACCAAGGCGGGGCTTAAGGTAGGAGTTTATTGGTATTCGCAATCCACTAAGGTCAGCGAGGCTAAAAAGGAGGCAAAAGCTCTTTTAAAAGCGATTAAAGGCTATAGTATAACTATGCCGGTAGTGTTTGACTACGAATTTGCCGACACAAAAAAGGGCAGACTTGACAGCGCAAAGCTTTCAAAAACAAATATGACTGCCAATGCACTTGCGTTTTTAAATGCGGTTTCAAATGCGGGATATGACGCTTGTATTTACGCAAGTGAAAATTTCCTTCAAGAGCATCTTTATGCAAACCAAATTTCGTCAAATTTTAAGGTTTGGCTTGCAAATTACAGTTCAAGGACAAATTATAAGGGCGATTATGAATTTTGGCAGCATACCGCAAAGGGTAGAGTAAGCGGTTTGAGGGGCAATGTTGATATCAATTTTTGGTACAAGGGCGAAAATTCAACTTACCTCGGCACTCAGGTTTATACCGGCTCACCGATTGAATGCGGAGTATATGCCGCAATTGACGGTAAGCAGCTTGTCGAAAACGTTGATTACACTTTGACTTATTCAAATAATGTTAATATAGGTACTGCCCATATCACATTAAACGGAATAGGCGAGCATAAGGGTTTGAAACAAAATTATACCTTTAATATTATTCCGGATAAGGTGAAGAGAGTTAAGCATATTTTAAGTGAAAATACGTCATTGAAGCTTTCGTGGGACAGCGTTTTGGGCGCAGGTGCTTACGTAATTACTGCCGAAAGTATAAATAATCTTAAAACGTTCACCAAAACCGTGTATGGCAGTGCAGAGGGTGAGATTGACGGCCTTATTGACGGCAACGAATATATCGTCACCGTTCGTGCGCTCGGCTATGATTCTAAGGGCAATGCCTTGTCGGGTGAGCCGTCCGATTATATTTCCTCCAAAACAACAGGCACTAAAATCAGCGGCGTTAAAGTTAGCGCAAGGGCGGAAAAATCGATAACCCTCTCGTGGTGCAGGATTGCCGATTGCGAAAGCTACACCGTTTATCAATATGACGGTGCTTCAAAGGAATATAAACCCATCGGCAAAACAGACGGAAATACCGATTCGTTAAAAATTTCAAATCTTAAGCAAGGCATATCATATAAATTTACAGTTTGTGCAAATAAGGAAAACAGGCAGTGCGAGCCGAGCGATGCTTTTTCCGCCGTTACCGTGCCGAAAAAGGTTTCAAATAAATCGGCAAAGAGTAAGAAACGCAGAAGAATAACCTATTCATTTAAAAAGGTTAATGCCACGGGTTACCAATACCAGTGGTCTACTCATAGGAATTTCAAATCGAATTTCTTAACCAAAAACACAAAATCAACAAAAGTTACAATTAAAACCGCTCAAAGCAGGCGCAGATATTATGTTCGTGTTCGTGCGTATAAGACGGAGCAGGGCGGAAAGAAAATCTACGGCAAATGGTCAAACGTTAAAAGCGTCAAGGTAAAATAATGTTAAGCGGTATGTGATTTTTTTACGTGCCGCTTATTTTTTATTGCCTTTTGATTGAAATTGCGTTAAAATAGACGTGTTGCAAACTAAATCCTTGTGAGGTAAATGTATGAGCAGAGAGTGGACGAAAAATTTAAGAAATATCGAGCCTTATGTTCCCGGCGAACAGAGTAAGGATAAAAATATAGTCAAAATCAACGCAAACGAAAATCCGTATCCTCCGTCGCCAAAGGCAGTTGAGGTACTTAAAAGTTTTGATACAAATAAGCTGCGCTTTTATCCGAGTGCAAATTCAACAAAGCTTAAAGAGGCGATTGCAAAATATTATAAGGTTGACGTGTCAAACGTGTTTGTCGGCAACGGTTCGGACGATGTGCTTGCGGTAGCGTTTCAGTCCTTTTTCAACAGCGAAAAGCCGATTGCCTATCCTGATTTGACATACAGCTTTTATCCTGTTTGGTGCTCGCTTTTCGGCATCGAATATAAAAATTATCCCGTAGGTGATGATTTCAGAATTAATCCCGAAGATTATAAAGAAAAAAACGGCGGTGTGGTAATTCCTAATCCTAATGCGCCGACCTCTCTCGGCGAAGGTCTTGATTTTGTGGAAAAAATACTTGATTATAATCAGGACAGCGTGGTGATTATTGATGAGGCTTATGTTGATTTCGGCGGCACGTCAAGTATTCCTCTTATCAATAAGTATGAAAATCTGCTTGTAACGGGCACATTCTCAAAGTCACGTTCGCTTGCAGGGCTTCGTATCGGCTTTGCAATAGGAAGCAAGGCGCTTATTGACGTTATGGAGGCTGTTAAAAATTCGTATAATTCCTACACGGTTGATTCTCTTTCAATAGAAATGGGTGCGGCAAGCATTGAGGATGACGAATATTTCAAATCGACCTGCCAAAAGGTTATCGAAACGAGGGAGAGAGTTACGCTTAAGCTTGAAAAGCTCGGCTTTGACGTTCTCGACTCTCAAACCAACTTTATTTTTGCAACTCACAATGAGCATAATATGAAATCGCTTTTTGAATATCTTAAAACGCAAAAGGTGTTTATACGCTATTTTTCTTTGCCGAGAATTGAAAATTATGTAAGAATTACAATCGGCACAAATGAGGAAATGGATGTTTTTCTTGAAAAAACTAAGGAGTTTATTTTAAATGACAACAAGTAAAAAGGGTGCAATAATTTTTCTTTGGATATTAAATATTTTAAATGTTCTGGCAGGCTTTATTTCGCAGTTTAAAATTTTGCTCAAAAAAGATATAACATCAATTATTCCGATTAACGCACCGCTTTCGGTTAATCAAATTGTACTTGTCAATTTTATGGTGCTTGCGGTAATAACGGTGCTTATTTCGGTAATACTTACTTATCTTGTAACCGATATCCCGTATTCTTTGCTTGAAATATTGGAGAACTTTTCTCCGCTTTTTTTAATACCGGGCGGTGTGGCTGTAATTTTGGGAATAGTTAACGCAATAAAAGCTGGTATTGCGGCAGATAAAATCTGGCTTATTGCTTGTATGATAATCTATATTTTAATCTCAATTATCGAAATTTCATGTCTGTTGACCGTTAAGCAGGATGCAGAGGAATAATATAAAAAACATCAAAAAACAAAGGCACGAGAATTTCTCGTGCCTTTAAATTTATAAGTTTTAATATTAAAGATGGAAAACGATATCGTCGCTTTTCTTATTGAATATCCAAATTCCGACTGCAAGCGTTGCAAACGATATAACCGCTGCGTAAGCAAACAGCTTAGGGCTGAGCATATAGCCATAAAGAACGCTTTGCCTAAACATTTCAATCATTGAATAAAGAGGATTGATTTTAATAAGAATTCTTGTCCAATGGCCTTTAATTCTTTCGAAAGGATATACGATAGGAACCATATAGAAAAGAAGCTGGGTAAGAACGTCCCAAATGTATTCAACATCTCTGAAATATACGCCGATAACCGAAAGAATAAGCCCTACGCCTGTGCAAAAGATAAGCAAAAGGAACATAGGCACAATACTCATAAACACATACGGCGTGATATGAAGATTTGAACCTCCGCTAATGCCTGTAAGCTTAAAGAATATCCATACACAAATAAGGCAGAGAAGCGATATCGCAAACGTAACGAAATTTGAAAAAATCGACGAAAGCGGATACATATATTTAGGAACATATACCTTTTTGATAATGCTTGCGTTTCGCCTAAACGAGGTCATAGCCTGCTTTGTTGACGAAGTGAAGAAGCTGAATAAAAGTCGGCCTGTAAAAAGATAAACAGGGAAGCAAATCACATGCTTGTTTGACTTGCCGAAGATACCGCCGAATACAACCGAAAGAACAATCATCTGCAAAAGCGGCTGGATAAAGCTCCAAAGAATACCGAGCCATGAATTTCTGTATTTAAGCTTAACGTTTTTAGCCGTAAGCTCCTTTAAAAGATTTTTGTATTTTTTAAAGGTCTTAACATTACGGTCAAGCTCTTTATTACCTGTACTCATATAAGCACCTCATATATATTATGATATCTAACGTTTTAGAATTATATCACAATATGTCTCATTTTTCAACAAAAATAATGTTAATATGAATTATTTAAACATTTTTGCTATTTCGCTTGCCACAATTTTAACGCTTTTGTTGCCGTCAATTACAATATCTGCACACGCAAGATATTTTGATTTTCTCTCGTCATAAAGCGATTTTGCCTTTTCCTTATCCTGAAAAAGCGGACGTGTTGACGTGTCGCCTATTCTTTCGCAAATAATGTTGAAATCAACGTCAAGGAATATTATTTTGCCCGAATTTTTAACTGCGTCAACATTTCTTTGATATGTCATTGCTCCGCCGCCTGTCGATACTACGCAGTTTTGCATAGAAGCTACTTTTTTGCAAGCCTGATGTTCAAGCTCTCTGAAAAAATCCTCGCCGTATTCGGAAAAAATGTTCTTGATTTGAGTGCCTTGTTCGTTTTCGACCATATTGTCTGTATCAACAAATTTTCTGCCTGTCATTCTTGCAAGCTCGTGGCCTATTGTCGTTTTGCCTGAGCCCATAAAGCCGCATAAAATTATATTCATATTTTTTCCATTTCCTCTTGCGTTATTTTTAAAACCTTTTTAATGTCGTCCATAGTAAATTCTGTGCCAAACCAAATTTCCTGGGCAACTGCGGCTTGCCAAACAAGCATTGGAAGACCGTTTGAATATTTAATTCCGGCTTTCTTGGCATATTTCAAAATCAATGTTTCCTGCGGATTATAAACAGCGTCAAAAACAGCCTTGCATCTTTGCACCTTTTCCTTAGGCAAAACGCTTGCGTCAACCTTAGGAAACATTCCGACAGGCGTGCCGTTTATAAGTAAATCAAATTCGCCCTCAACATCACTGAGCTTGATAACCTTTGCCTTTTTGTCAAGCTTGTCCTTTATTTCGGCTTTAATGAGATTTGCGGATTGCATATCGTCATCCCTTACCGCAATTGTTAAATCAGCGCCTGCAAGTATGCTTTCAAATGCAAACATTCTTGAAACTCCGCCGCTGCCGCATAAAAGCACCTTGCCGCCAAGGTTGATTTCTGCCATTTCAAGCGCACGAAGAAAGCCGAAACAGTCGGTGTTGTGGCCCATCGCCGTGCCGTTTTCGATTTTTACGGTGTTTACTGCGCCGAAAAGCTGTGCTCTTTGCGATAAGCCGTCAAGCATTGGGATAATTCCTGTTTTGTGCGGAATTGTAACGTTGAAGCCGTCAAGCTTTTTAAGCTTTTCGTACTCATTTTCCAAATTTTCCGGCGCAATTTCATTCAGATTATAGCTTGCATCAATATTCTTGATTTTAAAAAGCTCCCTGTGAATTATCGGTGACATGGAATGACCTAAAGGGTAGCCGATTAAACAAAAATTATTCATTAATATTCGCCTCTTTAAAAATAGTTGAAAATAATTATTGACAAGTCAAAAATTATTTTATAATATGATAATAACATAATGATTTAATTTAAACAACATTTTTTTGAGGTGAACATATTATGGTATTCGAAAAATTAAAGGAAATCTTGGCAGAACAGCTTGACGTTGACGCCGATTCAATCACGAAAGACAGTATGCTTATTGAAGATCTTGGTGCCGACAGCCTTGACGCTATTGATATTGTGATGTCTGTTGAAGATGAATTTAAACTTGAAGTGCCTGATGAAATTATTGAAAAAATAGAAACCGTCGGCGATATGCTTAATTATATTGAAAACAATATTTGACGTTTTATTTTATAATACGGTCATAGTTTGTGGTAATAGACAAACTATGGCTTTTTTTCTATATTCGGCAGTAAAAATCAATTAACTAAACAAAAATTAACAAAAGTATAAAAACTACGTCTATAATTTTTATATATATTGACAATAACTATTAAAAGCGGTAAAATAACTATAAGCGTTTTATGACCATTTTGAGAGGTGTAACACTTATGGCAGAAAAAGAAAAATACATTATGGCTCTTGATCAAGGCACTACTTCCTCAAGGGCAATTATTTTTAACAAGAAAGGCGAGATTGTTGCCAAGGCGCAAAATGAATTTGCTCAGCATTACCCTGAAAACGGATGGGTTGAACACGACCCTATGGAAATTCTTTTTTCGCAAACAAGCGCAATGCTGACATGCTTAAGGCTTGAAAAAGTAGACCCTAAGGACATAGTCGGCATAGGTATTACAAATCAGCGTGAAACCACAATTGTTTGGGAAAAGGAAACGGGCAAGCCTGTTTATAACGCAATTGTTTGGCAATGCAGGCGTACCGCTCCTATTTGTGAGGAACTTAAGGCAGAGGGCTTGTCGGATTATGTGAAAGAAACAACAGGCCTTTTAATTGACGCTTATTTCAGCGGCACTAAAATAAAGTGGATTCTTGACAATGTTGAGGGCGCAAGGGAAAAGGCAGAAAGAGGCGAACTTCTTTTTGGCACAGTCGACACATGGCTTATTTGGAATTTGACCAATGGAAAGGTGCACGTGACGGATTATTCAAATGCGTGCAGAACCATGCTTTTTGACATTAATAAGCTTTGTTGGGATTCATATCTTTGTGAAAAACTCGGTATTCCTATGAGTATGCTGCCCGAGGTTAAGCCGTCAAGCTGTATATACGGCAAGCTTGCGCATATAACAGGTATTGAGGATATTGCCGATGTGCCGATTGCGGGTGCAATAGGCGACCAACCGGGTGCTCTTTTCGGTCAAGGCTGTTTTAAGGCGGGTCAAGCAAAAAACACCTATGGTACGGGATGTTTTTTGCTTATGAACACAGGAGATAAGCGTGTTAATTCAAAGTCAAATCTTCTTTCGGGCATCGCTTGGGGTATCGGAGATGAGATTACGTATTCGCTTGAAGGCTCTGCTTTTAATGCCGGTTCGATTATTAAATGGCTTCGTGACGAGGTTGAGCTTATCAAAACCGCACGTGAATGTGACGAATATGCCGAGCAGGTGGAGGATGCCAACGGTCTTTACTTCGTTCCTGCATTTACGGGTTTGGGCGCTCCTTATTGGGATATGTATGCAAGGGGAGTTATGGTAGGCTTAACACGTGGAGTTAATAAAAAGCATATTTGCCGTGCCGTGCTTGAAAGCATAACATATCAAATGACAGACTTGCTTGAAGCTATGATGAACGATTCGGGCATAGTATTAAAGGATTTGAGAGTTGACGGCGGCGCTTCTGTTTCAAACATTATGATGCAAATACAGGCGGATATGACCGGCGTTAATGTAAACAGGCCTAAAAATGTTGAAACCACGGCGCTCGGTGCGGCTTATTGCGCCGGCCTTGCAACAGGCGTTTGGGACAGTCTTGAGGAAATCGAGGCTAACAGAGCGGTTGACAGGATTTTTGTTCCGTCAATGGAAATTTCAAAGCGAAATCAAAAATATTCCGATTGGAAGCGTGCTGTTGAACGCTCTCGCAATTGGGAAAGATAAAAAATTATATAATATTATATTGATATATTGATATTTATCATAAAAGGAGATAAAATTATGAGTAAAGTTGTTTGTCCTTGGGATACATTAATTAATTTTGTAACAGATGCATTTGTAGGCTACGGTATTCCGAGAGAGGATGCCGAAATATGCACCGATATTCTTCTTGAGTCGGACAGACGAGGTATTGAAAGCCACGGCTGTAACCGCTTTAAGCCTATTTATCTTGACAGAATTAAAGCAGGCATTCAAAATCCGATTACTGACTTTGAGGTGGTTAAGGAAACACCTTGCACCGCAGTAGTTGACGGTCACGACGGAATGGGTCAGGTTATAGGCTACAAGTCAATGCAAATGGCTATCGATAAGGCGAAGAAATACGGTATGGGTATGGTTGCCGTTCGTAATTCCTGCCATTACGGTATTGCCGGCTATTATGCAACTATGGCAACAAAGCAGGGCTGTATCGGCATTACGGGTACTAATGCTCGACCGTCTGTTGCGCCTACTTTTGGTGTTGACGGTATGTTCGGTACCAACCCGCTTACTATCGGTATTCCAACCGACGAAGAATTTGATTTTGTTATCGATTGCGCAACTTCTATTACTCAAAACGGCAAAATTGAGTATTATGAAAGAATAGGCGAGGATGTTCATCCGGGAACTATTATCGGCAGAGACGGCAAGGAAATCAGCGGCGACGCAGGCGAAGCTTTGAAAAAAATTCGCTCGGGCGATGCGGCGCTTACAACACTCGGTGGTAT
>DAVZKM010000022.1:0-14924 GCA_052272245.1 Eubacterium sp. | reverse complement strand
TTATTAAAAAAATTACTACCATCAAAATGTAAGGAAGTGTTAGTATGCTACCGTTTATAGTAATTTCCTATGCTTGTTTTGCACTCGTTATTGTTGTATTAATTATGAGTAAAAAAGGAAACGAGGAGGATAAAAATCTTCGCCGAATGAAAACAATCGGCAAAGACGTTGTAAAAGAGGATTATAAAAATGTAGATACCTCGTTTTATGAGAGAAACATTAAACCGTTTCTTGACAAAATGAACAAAAAGGGCGACGAAAATCAAAGCAAGAATGCAAGGACTAAGGCTCAAAATGAATTGATTGCCAAAAAGCTTCGCCAGGCAGGCTTGCATATTTCCGTTTCTAACTTTAAATTCTTCAAAATGGCATTTATGATATTGACAATAATTATATTCATAGGTGTTTCACTTTTGCTTATTAATGTAACTCAATTTTTCTATTTGCCGATGCTTTTTGGCATGGTTATTGCACTTCTTGGTCCTAATCTTTTCCTTAACAGCAAGGTTAAATCTCATCAGGGTGCAATCAAAGCGCAGCTTGCAGATACGCTTGATTTAATGAGCGTTTGTATGGAGGCAGGTCTTAGCTTTGACGCTTCCCTTGTTAAAATCAGCGAACGTATGGAAGGTCCGCTTATTGACGAACTTGTAACAGTATTCAAGCAAATTCAGCTTGGCAGAAACAGAAATGAAGCGCTTAAAAGCCTTGCGGATTCTTGCGAGGTTGAGGAGTTGAAAACTTTTATTTCTGCTGTTATTCAGGCAAACCAGCTCGGTATTCCTATTACTAACGTTCTTCAGGCTCAATCTGAACAGCTTAGAGTTAATAAGCGTGAGGAAATCAAGACTATTGCCGCAAAGGTACCTACAAAAATGACTATTCCAACAGTTCTTCTTATTCTTCCTGCTATTATTTGTATAGTTATGGGACCTGTTATTATTCAAGTTAAAGACTCTATGGGAGGAATGTCGTTTTAATAATGGCGCTTTTAAAGGTATATAAAAACGGTCAGCTTTTGCTTGACGAGTGTGAAAATGCAAATCATTTTTTTACTCGTTTTATGGGGCTGATGTATAGAAGGAGTATGGAGGAAAATCATTGCCTTTTACTTACTCCTTGTAATGAAATACATACTTTTGGTATGAAATTTGATATTGATACAATTTCTCTTTCTAAAGATAATGTGATATTATTTATTGACAGAGCCGTACCGCCTAAAAAGGTACGCAAAAAAGTAAAAGATGCTTATAAAGTTTTAGAATTATGCTCCGGCACTGCTGATAAATTAAGTCTTAATGTGGGCGATGTTCTTGACTTTAAATAATGGATATAATTCCAATGTACTTGCAAAAAAATGCAATTGTGCATTGGAATATAGTTCGTTAAATATATATTTTGGCAAATGGAGAATCAACTTATGGCTAATAACGATGTAGTAGACAGAAACAAAATACTCGGCTCGGCAACTCAGGATTACGGTTTTGATAAGGTGCTTCGTGGCTATGATATCAAGCAGGTTAATGAATATATTTCAAATCTGCTTGCAACTAATAAAAACGCAGGGGAACTTTTTGACCAACGTTATGAGGAATTAAAGAATACAAAGCAAATGCTTGAATATGAACTTTCTCAATCAAAGGGTCAGGTAGAAAAGCTTACAAAGCTTCTTGAGGATATACGTGCACAGCGAGATACTTTACAGGCACAGGATAACTGTAAAGGGCAAAGCCTTGACACTGTTCAAATTGAGGAATATCAGTCAAAAATAGATTCTCTTATCTCAAAAAATCGCCTTTTAGGTGAAGAAAACAAAAAACTTGAAGATAAAAACAGAGATTTGCAGCGTGACGTCGCTCATCTTACTAAAAAAGTTGATAAAAACAGAACGGAAATCAAATCGTTAAGAGAAGAAATTGAGTCGGGCATGGCTAATGAAACCGACAAAAAATATACTGAAATTGCACGAATTTACGAAAGTGCAATTGATAAAGCAGAGGATTTGATTTATCGTTTGCAGACGGAACTTTCGCTTGCCCACTCTAAGGTTGAAGATGTCGGCGAAAATGAAGAATAATATATAAATTTTTCCAATTGTTTGCAGAAAGGGTGTGAGTGTCTTGAAACCTAATAATCAAAAGGCTAAGCGCAATAATGAGCAGGGTGCTGTTATGTTCATTTCTGTATTTGCGGTTACCGTATTTATTTTACTTGCCGCTATGATTATGGATTTCGGATTATTCTATTATAAACAGGCACGCTTGCAAAATGCCGGCGATGCTGCTGCTACTGCTGTTGCGGCTTCTATTGACGCTACCGACAAAGACTTGAACGCAATTGCAAAGCAATACCTTAAGAAAAACGGTGTTGATTACAGTGATGACGATATGACAATCAACATCCAAAAGAAGGGTATGCTTGATGAAGCAACGGCAAATGAAGACGACTATATTACTACGGGATATATCAAAATGACCGTTAAAATAAAAACAGGTACGCTTTTTGGCCCTGTTTTAAATATTGATTCGTTAATGCTTCATTCTACTTCTTTTGTTAAGGTGAGCGCTAATTATTCTAACGGTATGCCGAGAGCACTGAATTATACCCTTTTTGCAGGCTCGACAGAAGGCACCAATGAAAATCCGGCTATTAGAATTAACGGCAGAACAGGAACCGCATCCAATATAATAGCAAGCGGATTTGAAACTATGATTAATAAGCTGAACGAAAAGCTGTTTCAACCTCTTAAAGGCTTTTTCGGAGGTACACCAAATTATACAGACCTTGTTCATATTAATCTTTCAGAAGCAATTACCAACGGTGATATTCATTCTAATTCTAATATGAATATAGGTGTTCAGGTTGTAAACGCTTCACGTGTTAAAGACGGCAATTTGCAGGATGTTAAGACTGACAGCGACGGTAATCCTGTTCTTGCAAGAGATGATAACGGTAATATCATTTATCAAAAAGACAGTGACGGCAAATTTATTTACAGGACAAAAGTCGATTCTGATGGCAATCCTGTAATTAAAAAAGACAGCGATGGAAATATTGTTTATTCAGATACACCGGCAACAGATGATAATGGCAACCCGGTATATAAGGTTGACGAAAACGGAAACTATATCCCTAAAAAAGATGCTGACGGCAATGTGCTTAGGGATGAAAAAGGAAATATTATTTATGAGCAGGAATATGAGCCTGAGTACGTGAAGGAAAAGGTGCCTGTATATGTTTATGAAAACTATACTCAAAGCACAAGCGATGAGAATTCTGCTAACGATTACGGTCAGGTTACATATACCGCTGTAAAGAATATTAACTTTACAAACACAAGCTGGAATCCTGACAGCGTTCATCTTTATGTTCAAAATCAGCAAAAGATTGAAGCTACTCAAACTGCTCTTGCAATTCTCAATATGATTGATTATAGCAGAGTTAGAAATCTTGCTTCTCTTAAAAATGAGTATGAAACTACTGCCGAAGATTTCTTTGAAGCAAAGGGCAGTGTTATTACAGATGCGCAAAAGTCTAAAATTTTGGCGCAAAAGGAAAATCTTGTATTAAACGGAAAGACAATTACTTTGGCAAATCAGGAATCAATTGTTTATGACATAAACAGAAATGATTCAAGAGAAATGCTTGAAAAAGCATACGAGGACAGTCACACCTCTTCAAGCTCAACCGAAGTAAACGGTATTACTATTGAAAAGAGCAAGCTTTTTGACCAAATAAGCAACGGTGAGGATAGGCTTTATACTGATGAAACAAGAACAACACTTCTTTTCCAGAATGTTGCCGATACGCTTGACCGTGGCGGCGCAGGCTATCAAATTGAAGTAGGCAACGGAGAAAATAAGTATACTGTTGTTGTTACGGGTGATAAAGTAAATCGTGACTATGCAAAAACAGGAAGCGATACAGTTGGCTCCGATTACGACAGCAGCGTTACGGCTATAGGTGCAAAATATGCAATGTATAAAACGTTCCAGCAGCGCCTTGGAGATAACGGATTTATCACTACCCCGAATTTGAAACCATACTTTATCCGTATGACGAATAAGTCCGTTGCAAATTCACTTAAAAAGAGGGGAGATTATACCTCAACTGAGGCAAAGGTAACAGTAAGAAAGGCTGTTGCAGACCTCGGTGACCAACTTCAGGATATTCTTAACAAAACAAGCTATGAGGATAAGACATATTCCGATTTCAACGACGTAATTAAAAAAGATACTTCTCCTTTCTTCACTCAAAATATGGCTTCAAAAAGCAGCGGTCTTACTAAGCTTGAAGGTAACGATCACACTAAGTTTAACAGCTATTCGTTATATAATTCGGATGATGTACTTAAAACTCCGAGTGAGTTTGTCAATGAATATAAAAAGTCATATAAGTTTGCAGACGCTGCAAATAAGAACTATTATGATAAAGAAATAAGCGGTAAATATGCCAACGACGGTGTTCAGGCTAAGAAAAAAACAATTAAGGAAGAAGATATTTCTGTTTCGGAAAAATATAACAGTGTTAGGGATGATGCAACTTATATGCGTCTTTCATCTCAACGTCTTCCTAATAAAAAGGATGTATTCCTCGGCGACAGCACTGATTATACAAAGCGACGTGAATTTAACGAATATGTAGATAAAGCATACAGCGTTAAGCCTGAAATGGAAAAGGCAACTCCTCTTGCTAAGTCGAATTCTTTCAATATCAACGACTATATGCCGACGATTGATAAATTTAATCATACCGTTACGGCTAATGGCGGAATTACTTTCGGTAACGGTTCGTCAAAGCTTGATAATTTCACAACTACTAACAAGAAGGACGAAAAATATTTAGTTGACGGCAAAGAGAATCGTTGGCTTACAAATGGATTAAAAAGGTCCGGTTGGGTGCGTGTATCGGGCAGAGACGGCGGCTACGGCGTAGTTGTAGGTAATGTTGTTGTTAATGACAATATTGATGTCGGCGGTCATGACTTCGGCAGTTACAGCGGATGTACTTTTGTTGTTGACGGTAATCTTACTTTAACCGATGACCTTCAAATGCGTGAAAACAGCGTTGTAATTGTTACAGGTAATCTTACTTGCGACAAGTTGCTTATGGAAAAAGGAGCAAGGCTTTATGTTAAGGGCAACATTACCGCAAACGATATGAGCTTTGACGGCGACTCCAACCAAAAGATTTATTGCGGCGGCGACGCTAAGCTTCCTCACAATCTTGATTCTTCAAGAGAATTTAAGATAGGCGGTAATCTTGAGGCTCACGAGCTGTCACTTACTTATACAAACTATTATTTCGGCAAAAGCGTTAAATGTACTAAGTTTGATTCCGGATATAACGATATGAATCTTATTTTTGATTCGTTTGAGTGTTCGGGTGAAACTACTCTTAATAACAGAACAGTGCTTAACGTAAACGGCGACGTTAAAACAGGTGCTGTTAATATGTATAATGGCAGTATTATTTCTGTTTGCGGCAATATGAATTCCACTAACGAGCAAAATCTTTTCCAAAATTCAAAAATTATTGTAAACGGTGTTGCTTCTCTCGGTACACTTAATCTTCGGGACGGTTCAAGGCTTTATGCAACAGGCGGCGCTCAATTTGCAGGCAGAATTAATGCTTATAATGATTCGCTTGTTAATGTTCACAATGCTATTATATGTAACGATTTAGTTTGCCTTGAGGGTAATGCCAAGGTTTATGCCAATGCGTCGTTTATCGCAAAGGGACTTGGCTCTACATCTTCTAATAATATTATTCAGGCAAGCGGTATTAAATTTACTCAGACTAATAATAATGCAAATCAGTTCGGCGTTCATTGCCGTCTTGAAAGCTGGGGCGACATTGAGTTCAACTGCTATGTTCGTGTTGAAACAGACGGTTTCCTTGTAGCAAAAGGTGACATTAGAGCTAATGGTATTTTTAAAGACAGTAAGGACAGAAACGGCGAAACCGGATTTGACATTGAAGGTGTTGTATATAATTGCGGGGATGTAATTACTGAATATCCATTAAAAATTAATTCCGGTAAGCTTTATTGCACAGGAAATGTTAAGGCTGCCACAACAAAGTCGAGCGGTTTTTATGAGGCAGTTCAGGTTAAGGGTAAGAGCGAATTGTATGTATCCGGTGTTGTTACAAGTACAATTAGCAGAAGATTTAAACTTTATTCCGATAACGGCGGTCAAGGCTCAACCGTAAGCATTTTTGGCGCAAACGGTATGATTGACGGCGGTCACATAAATGCTCTTTCCTCAAAAATTAACGAATTTACCAACGAACAACCTAATTCACGTGTTTATTTAGGCGACGGCACGTTTGCACAAACAACTACCAATTCATATTTGAGCTTTTCAAAACAATTTGTTAATGCAGGCTCACTTTATCTTTACGGCTCATTGAGCATTAGTAATAATAATTTTGTCGGCAATAACGGCGGATTAACACTTGTAGGCGGCAATATAACTATGTCTTCCGGTGCAATTAACCTGTCTGATTCCCATACTTTAATTGCTTTGGGATATCTTTCATCTAACAGCGCAATCAGTGTTAATTCTGCTTCAAAGCTTTATGTTGCAAATTATCTTACTACAAACATTGGCGGTGCATCTGTTACATTGAATGACAATTCATATATGATTGTCGGCAACGGTGCATATCAAAACGCCTGCAACAGCATCATTATTAACGGCGGCTCTAAATTCTGGTCTCTTGCCCCGCTATGGACAACTAATGTTGTTAATGTTGAAAGTACAGATGCAAACAATTTGAGCGAGTTTTTCTCAAACGGTGAGCACACAATCAGCCAAATTGATGCAAACACAGCATTTAATAAGAATGTTGATATAACAATCAACGGCTTATATATTGCAAACAATACGGGAGATAAGGTTTTAAATTCGCTTTATATTAAGCAATTCGGTCGCATAACTCATAACGGTAATCTTACTGTTTTATCATCTCTTAAGGTTGACGACGGCGGTTATCTGTTTGTTAAAGGTGTTACTGAATTGGGAAGTAATTCTTTCTACTTTGGCAAAAATGCGGCTAAGCTTTCAAACGGCGGTAAGATGTATCTTATGGGCGGTCTTGATATCGTCAATAGCGCCGGCTCGAAAAACGATCCTGAAATAGCTTTCACGAGTGATAATGCCGATACATTTATTGCGGCTAATTCTTCAAAATCGCTCACATTAAACGGTGCTCTTCTTACGAGAGGTATTGTTAATATTGAAAACAGCATTACTATCAACGGTAACAACACTGTTGACGGTATGCCTAACAGAGGGGTATCGCTTGCGGTTGTTTCAGGCTCAGCTAATATCAGCGGAAGCGTCACCTTATCAGACGGCAATGCTTTGTTTGTAAAATCCGGCTCGCTTGGTATCGGCGGAGATGTTAATATGTCGTGCGTTGTTTATAACTACGGCAAGCTTTATATTCTCGGAAATCTTAATGTTGATTGGAGCAAAACTCAATATATTTCTGATCGTGACGGCGAAGACAATGATATGAGAACGGGTTATTCGCTTAAAAACGGTCAAACAATCGGTACTGTTGACGCTTATCTCTATATCGGCGGAAAAAATGACCTTAAGTTCTACGGCTATGTTCAAAACTTTGGCGAAATTTATTCTAACGCAGGTATGAGAGTAAGAGGTTGGTGCAATATGCCGGGCAGTGCCATTATGTGCGACACGGCGTTTATTAACTTCAAAAATGCTACGGCGCATTTCGGCGGTACAGTTGACCTTAATTCAAACGCATTTTATAACGGCGAAAATTCTGTATTTGATTGCGGCGGCGATTATACATACGGTATCGTTACAATCAATCTCGGCTCATTTGCTACTGCGGGAAATGTTGAAATGAATAAGATCAACGTTAATCAAAACTCATATAACAACGCAAAATGGAAAAACAGCAAGTCGATGTCATTTATGAACGGCTTTGAAAAGATTAGTGGTGTTGAGTATAAGGATGCTACCGTTTATGTTGGCGGTGACTTGAAACTCGGCTTTGATCAGTTGACAGCTAATGCAGGCTCGTATTTTACAATGGGTAAGACTTATATCGGCGGCGATTTGCTTGATTATTGTAACCGTGCAAATGCTTATTACGCTACCGCTATTTGGGCTTTCAATTTCTCAAACACCTTTATCGGCGGCAATTGCTTCGGAGGTGCCGGTATTGCAACGGGTAATAACAGTATCTTTATGGTTGGCGGCGATTATCAGTCAAGGCGAAGCACAAAGATTAATATTGAAATGTTCTCTTATTCCGCTACTGATGCAACGTACTATTCATTCTGCGATGATAATCGTTCATATAGGAATGAATTTAATAAAGACCCTAATAAATACAGAAGCGCTTATTTCTATGTAGGCGGCAATATGCTTTGCAATACTGTCGGCGCTTCCCTTTGGACTAAGTCTTTATCAAAGGTACCTGAAAATAATACACGTGATACAGATATTTATTCTAATTCAAATGTCTATGTCGGCGGCTCAATGTATGTCAACTCCAAGCTTTATATGAAACAAAATGTTACTCTTGCGGTAGCAGGCAAGAAAAAGCTTAATGATACAAGTACGTTAGACGGTATTTTGGGAGCAATTAAGAACGGAACAATCAAGGCGAATATTCAAAATCTTTTGAATACTGACGATTATAAGCTTTTTGTTTTCCAATGCCTTGATGAAAATATCTGCTCTAAAATTATTGTAAACGGCAGTATGTTTGTTCATGATACCGCTAAAATGCGTGATATGACTAAGAACTATATCGCAGGCAATTTCAAGGGCAACGATTATGTTGAAATAGGTAAATCGCTCCTTGATGATGATGAGGACAGAAGCCAGGCGGCAGTTGCCGACGGTAAGTTCTGGACTAAGGGCGACAGCCTTAAAACATATACCTTTGCAAATGCGGGCTATACTTATGTCGGCGGTAATTTTGAAAGCGGAAAGTATACCAAACTTTATGCTTCAACCACTCTTAGAGTTAAGGATGATTATGTAAGCAATAAGTATTTGACCCTGCGCCACGACGCAAAAATTTATGTCGGTAAAAAGCTTAAGGCGCTCACCTCTATTGAGGGCGGTTCATACAGCGAATTCCACGTTGGCGGAAGTTTGCAGGCTTCAACATCATGGATTAAGCTTCGTGATTGCACAACCGTTGCAGTCGGCGGCAACTTTACTGCTCTTTCATATATCGAACTTGGCAAATACGGCGATTATGTAAGAACGATAAACGGCAATAAAGTAACGGAGAAAACGGCTCACGGTGTAACTGAAGGTGAAGAGCCTAAGTATGATACAGGTACAGACAGCGGCGACGGCTCATCAAGTGAGGGCGATAAGACAAGCGGCAGTACAGACGCAGGTCAGGACAGCACAAACAGCAACATTAATAATGACAGCCTTAATGCTCAAAAGGAACTTGAGGAAGATAGCTCGGACCTTTCAAAGGGCGGCACCTTCTTTATCGGTCAATCACTTGTTTCATACACCGGTCAAATTTTTGAATATGCTTATTCTCAGGTTGCGGTAGGTAATTACGTTTTCACTCCTAAGTATCTCACATTAAGGCATAATGCGGATATGTGGGTAATGCCTGAAACCTTTAAGAATGCAACCTATAAGCATAAGCCTTATGTCAGCGGCTCAGACGGCTCGCTTTGGGGCGATATTGTTGATGCGCTTAAGAAATTTGATTATACAATTAAGGATACTTTCTCTGCTAAGCAGGGCAGTATCTACTCTCTTGGCTCGTTAACTCTTAATAAGAATGCGTCCCTTATGGGTACATATGATTGCCTTGTTCAGGGTCAATGTGTATTCAGGCAGGATGCGCTTGTATATCTCGGCCACGATTTCACCTGTACGGCCAACAGCTTTAATTTGAATATTTCTTCAATTAAGGGTGACACAAGTTATGCGGGATTTGACAGCCGTGGCACTTCTTCGCAGGACGGTCAAACTTCATTCCCTGTTCTCCTTTATGCTGATAATAATATTAATATTTACACAACTGTTGATATTCGTTTGACATATCTTGTTGCAAACAAGGGTGACGTAAATCTCTTCAATGTGTATTCAAATACGGAAAATGCAGCATATAATGCAAAACAGCTTCCTAATGCAATCTGCTCATATCAGGGCAATATAAATTATTTTGCAGGTTACGGCAAGCTCGGCGCATTGTTCTATGCTCCTAACGGCAACCTTGATTTCGACGGTTGGTATCAGGAAATTTGGGGCTGCGGTATTGCAAATACTATTGAGGATAACGCTTATTACTTCAATTTGCACAGATTTGAAAATTGGAGAACTATTGACCTTCATCTTGCAGAAAGCGGAAGCATATTCCTTGTATCTGAGGATGAATATAACAGGGCAAAAGAAGATTTGTTTAATTACGATCTTGACGATTCCGGTACGGATATGGCAACAGGCGGTTCAAGCGTATTCTTCCCACGTGATGTGCTTGATAATATACCCGGCGAAAATTACTAAAATCTAATTATTTGCAGAGCAATTATTCTTTTGAGTAATTGCTCTGTTTTTATATATTTTTTACATATTATTGTTTAATACTGAAAATAATATTGCATTTTCATATTTTTGTGTTATTATACTATCGAGAAAGGTTTTGTCTTTATATTGCGGATTGTTTTAAGTGCCTTTTTCAAAATTTTGATTTTTAACTATGGAGATAATGATAAAATGAAAAAAACTAAGATTATTTGTACGTTGGGTCCTGCTACCGATAATCCTCAAATACTTGAGAAAATGATTTTATCAGGTATGAATGTAGCAAGATTTAATTTCAGTCACGGCGCATATGAGGATCATGAAAAAAGGCTTAAAGAGGTTATTGCCGTAAGGGAAAAACTTAATGCTCCCGTTGCAACCTTGCTTGATACTAAAGGTCCTGAGGTTCGTCTCGGTGATTTTGAAAACCCCGACGGTGTTACAATTAACGAGGGCGATAAGTTTGTTTTAACTACCAAGGAATGCCTCGGTACTGAAAAAAAGAGTTTTGTTAATTATGAAGGACTTCCTCGTGATGTTAAGACCGGAACGGTTATTCTTATTAATGACGGTCTTATTTCAATGAAGGTCGATTATGTTAAGGGCAGCGATATTCACTGCACAGTTATTGACGGCGGACTTTTAACCAATCATAAGGGCGTTAATGTTCCCGGTGTTGACCTTAATATGCCTTATCTTTCCGAAAGGGATATGAATGATCTTAAATTCGGTGCTGCTCACGATTTTGATTTCATTGCCGCATCGTTTATTCGCAGTGCAACCGATGTTACCATTCTTCGTAACTTTGTTGACGCCATCGGCTGGAAAAACGTTAAAATTATTTCAAAAATTGAAAATGTTCAGGGCGTAAATAATATCGATTCAATTATTGCCGCTTCTGACGGAATTATGGTTGCAAGAGGCGATATGGGTGTTGAAATTGACTTCCAACGTATTCCTGCTATTCAAAAAATGATTATAAGAAAAGTTTATGACGCAGGTAAAATTGTTGTTACCGCAACTCAGATGCTCGAATCAATGATTAACAACCCCCGTCCTACAAGAGCGGAAATTACCGATGTTGCAAATGCTATCTATGACGGCACAAGCGCAATTATGCTTTCCGGTGAAAGCGCAGTCGGCAAGCATCCGGTTGAGGCTGTTCAAACGATGACTTCAATTGCCCTTACTACCGAAGGCGATATTGATTACAAAAGAGAATTTGACAACTTTTACCCTGAAAGCGGAGGCAAGGATATTACTTCAGCTATAAGCCATGCTACGGTTACAACTGCTCATGACCTTAACGCTTCTGCAATTATTACTGTTACCAAGAGCGGCACTACCGCTCGTATGATTTCAAAATTCAGACCGCAGACGGATATTGTCGGCGCAACTATTAATCAAAAGGTATGGCGTCAGCTTTCACTTAGTTGGGGCGTTAAGCCGGTTTTGTGTCAGCTTAAGGACAACACGGATGAACTTTTTGACCATGCGGTTGATGTTACAGTTAAGGCGGGTGCGGCAAAGAAAGGCGACACAGTAGTAATTACGGCAGGTATTCCGCTTGGTATGTCAGGCACAACAAATATGCTTAAGGTGCACGAGATTAATGGCTGAGGTTAAATTTGTATTATACAGTGACCCTGATTTTATGCTGGTAAAAAGCATAAGAATGCAGGTTTTTATGAATGAGCAGAATATAAAAGGGGAAGAGGAGTTTGACGAACTTGATAAAAGGTCGCTCTTTGCTCTTCTTTTTGACGGTGACAGCGCCGTGGCAACTGCCAGAATAAGCGAAATTCCGAAAGGACTTAAAATCGGCAGAATAGCTGTCCTCAAGCCCTTTAGGGGTAAGCGCTACGGAGCTCAAATTGTTAATGCCGTTGTTGCTAAGTCTATTGAGGCAGGTGTTGACAGAGTTTATGTTGACGCTCAAAACCATGCAGTTAATTTTTACGAAAAGCTTGGATTTCGCATTTGCGGCACTGAACTTATTGATAGAGGAATAGCTCACACACCTATGTGCATTGATAAAGGAGATTTTAATGTCGAAGAATAAAAGCAGGGCCGGTATAGCTTTAATAATTGTTCTCGTGCTCGTTCTTTTGGGTATCGGCGCTTATGTCGGATACACCTATGTTCAAAGCGATGTAAACGGCAACAGAAATACTAAAACCGAATATAATCTTGTTATTGAAAAGGACGATTTTGCTTACCAAATAGGTGAAAAACTTAAATCAAACGGAATTATCAAAAACGATACCGTTTGGAATTGGTGGATGGATAAGCATTATCCTAAGTTTAGCTATATAAACGGGGAATATAGAATGACGTCGTCTATGAGTTACGAGGATATTGTAAAAAAACTTCAAAATCCCGATATATCTCATAAAAGCGTTTCTGTTTGTATTCCTGAGGGATATACCGTTTTTGATATTGCCGAGACTATGGAGAAAAACAATATTTGTAAAAAGTCTGATTTTCTTGACGCTTGCAAAAATAAGAATGACTATGATTGCGAATTTTTAAATGATGCATATATGAGCGAGAATGTTGCTTATCAGCTTGAGGGATTTTTGTTTCCTGCAACATACGATTTAGCAGAAAACAGCAAGGCAAGTGACGTTGTGGCAACAATGCTTGAAACATTTGACGGCAAAATCACTGACAAATGGAAAAGCTATTGTGATGAAAACGGTATGTCGCTTTATGAGCTTGTAACTCTTGCTTCGGTTGTTGAAAAAGAAACGCTTGGCGACGGCGTTGCCGAAAATATTGCTTCCGTTTTTGTTAACAGATTAAATATCGGTCAGCAGCTTCAAAGCGACGTCACTATTTTTTACGGCAATAAGCTCAGGGAAAACGGATTTGACGACAAGGTTGTTGCTTCTTATAATACTTATAAATGCAAAGCGCTTCCGAGCGGACCTATTTGCAATCCGGGTGTTGACAATATCAATGCAGTAATTGAGCATAATGATACTGATTATTATTATTTCTTCTCTGATTTAGAAAATAAGTTCCATTTTGCAAAAACTTATTCGGAATTTGAAACTCTGAAGCAGAAATATCCTTGGCAATAAAATTTATAAATTAAATCTAAAATTTGTATTGACAAATAGGTAGGGGTATGTTAATATATATCCGCAATAAAGAAGAACGCATCGTTCTCCCCTTCAGCTTGGCGAAAAGGGCAATAATTTATTTGTTAATTAATTATTGAAGTGTGAGCGTGTTCTGCGTTCACACTTTAATTTTATTTAAGAGGTGTTTTTTATCAGCAAGGAAACTCAACAGATTAATAACGAAATCAAAGACAAGGAATTACGTGTTATTTCAGCCGACGGTGAGCAGCTTGGTATTATGAGTGCAAGCGATGCGCTTCATATCGCTGAAACCAAAGGGCTTGATTTAGTTAAGATTGCTCCTCAGGCTAAGCCTCCTGTATGCAAAATTATGGACTATTCTAAGTTCCGTTATGAGCAGGCTAAGCGTGAAAAGGAAAATCGCAAAAATCAAAAGCAGATTGAAACTAAAGAAATTCGTCTTTCCGTTACTATTGACGTCGGCGACTTCAACACTAAAGTTAATCAGGCTAAAAAGTTTCTCGCATCAGGTCATAAAGTAAAGGTTTCTATTCGTCTTAAGGGCAGAATGATGACTCATTCAGACCTTGGTATTGAAAATATGAAGCGCTTTGCAGCATCGCTTGAGGAAGAAGCAAATGTTGATAAAGCTCCTAAACTCGACGGCAGGCAGATTCTTATGTTTTTGTCTCCTAAGGCAAGTAAATAATTACACGGAGGAATAAATTATGCCAAAAATTAAAACACACAGCGGCGCAAAGAAGCGTTTTAAGACAACAAAGAGCGGCAAGGTAAAGCGTGCACATGCTTATACCTCACACATTCTTACTAAGAAGTCAACAAAGCGTAAGAGAAATCTTCGCAAGACTGCAGTTGCTGACGTTACAAACCAGAAGCAGTGCAAGAGACTTGTTCCTTATAAATAAGAAGAACTTTGCTTAAATATTTAGGCATTAACATTAACTCGGAGGTATATAGATATGGCAAGAATTAAGGGTGCTATGGCAACTCGTAAAAGAAGAAAAAAAGTATTAAAGGCAGCTAAGGGATACTACGGCGGAAAGCACAGACTTTTCAAGACAGCTAAGCAGGCTGTTATGAAGAGCGGACAGTATGCTTACATCGGCAGAAAGCAGAAGAAGAGAGATTTCAGAAGAATTTGGATTACTCGTATTTCTGCTGCTTGTAAGGCAAACGGTACTAACTATTCAACATTTATGAATGGTCTTAAGAAGGCAGGAGGTGGTTAACTTCCTGAACAAAAACACAGAGGCAAAGGTTGTAG
>DAVZKM010000021.1:0-15696 GCA_052272245.1 Eubacterium sp. | reverse complement strand
GTAGGTTACACTCCATATACAAAGGGCACTTCTCTTCCTGATTTTACTTTAATGGAAAAATATGTAAAAGAGCTTCATACACCTATTATTGCCGAGGGTGGCATTTGGGTACCGGAACAGCTTAAAAAGGCGCTTTGTATCGGTGTTCATGCCGCAGTTGTGGGCACTGCAATTACAAGACCGAGAGATATAACAAGGCATTTTGTTGATGCTGTTAAATAGGAGAAAAATATGAATTTAGATAAATTTAAAGGCGTATTTTGTGCGCTTAATGCAATTTACGATGAAAACGATACTGTAGATTTGGAAAAAATGAAAGCGCTTGTGAGGGTGTATAAATCCCTCGGTGTTAAGGGTGTTTATGCGTGCGGCTCAACAGGCGAAGGTTTTTTACTTTCAACTGAGGAGAGAAAGCAGGTTGCAAGAGCTGTTAAAGAAGCTGCCGGCGATGATTTTACCGTTATTGTTCATGTTGGTTGTGCTTCAACTAAAGAAAGTATCGAACTTGCAAAGGATTGCGAAGAAGTCGGTGTTGACGCCGTTTCTGCCGTTCCTTGCGTTTATTATCATTTGGGTGAGGAGAGTGTAAAACTTCATTGGAACTCTATTATCGATTCAACTTCTTTACCTTTTATCATTTATAATATTCCTCAACTTACATCTTTTAATCTTTCACCAAAACTTCTTGCCGAAATGGCAAAAAACCCTAAGGTTATCGGCGTTAAAAATTCAGCAGAGCCGGTATACCTTATGGAAAGATATGCAAGTGCTGTAAATAATGATGATTTTATTATCTTTAATGGTTCAGATGAGCAATTTTTGGGCGGCAGGCTTATGGGAGCAAACGCAGGTATCGGCGGAACATACGGTTGTATGCCCGAGCTTTTCGTCGAACTTGACAGGCTTATTAATAATAACGAGATTGAAAAGGCAAAATCACTTCAATTCAAGATTAATGAGTGTATTTTTGACCTTCTCTCCTGCAAGTCGCTTTACGGCGTGGCAAAGCAGGTTATGTCTATTCGCTTTGGTATTGAGTGCGGCAACCCGAGAAGTCCGTTCTTGCCTGTAAAGCGAGAGGATGCACAGCCGATTGCGGATAAAATCAATAAATATGTCAGCGAGATTAAATAATAAATGAAAAAGTACGATAATATTATATTTGATGTCGGCGACGTTTTGCTTGAATATCGCTGGAAGCAAATGCTTATGGATTGTGGTTTGAGCGAAGAGGAAGCAATCAGGGTAGGGCATGAACTTTTTGATGACAATGATGACTTATGGCATATCTTTGACCTTGCGATTATGAGCGACGAGGAGATAATAAACGCTTATTGCAAAAAGTATCCCGATGATGCTGAGATTATCACCTTTTTTATGCATCATGGTGAATTTATGCACGTGGCAAGATATGATATTTGGAAAGAGGTACACAGGCTTAAGACGGCAGGATATCATATTTATCTTTTGTCAAATTATCCCGAAAGCCTTTTTAAAAAGCATACTGAATATGCCGATTTTATGAATGATATCGACGGGCTTATGGTGTCTTATATGATTAACATTACCAAGCCCGATGAAAGAATTTACAAAGCGCTTTGCGACAAATATTCGCTCGATAAATCAAAATGTCTTTTCTTTGACGATAGGGAAGAAAATGTTCTTGCAGCAAGGAAATTCGGTATGGGCTCAAATCTTGTGACGGATAGATATTTTCTTTTAAATGAATTAAAAAAATTATAAAATAAAGCGACATTTTCCTTTTGGAAGATGTCGCTTTTTCGTATATAAAATTAAAATGATAATTTATAATTGGGAAATTATCTCTTTAATAATCTGTGCAGCCTTGCCTACGTCTGCCTTGCCCTTTGAGTTCTTCATAACATAGCCGAACATAACGTTAATTGCCTTGTCCTTGCCGTTTTTGATATCCTCAACTGCCTTCGGGTTAGCCTCAACAGCGCCCTGACAAAGTGCTTTAAGGTCGTCATCGCTCATACCCTTAAGGTCGTCGGCGTTAATATATTCGCTAACGTCCTTGCCGCTTTCAAGCATTTGAGCGAGAACTTCTTTAGCTTTGTTTGCTCTGATTTTCTTTTCATCAATAAGCTTAACAAGCTCTGCAAGTTGTTTTGCGGTAGTCTTAATCTCAAAGTTTTCCTTGTCCTCCTCGGTTTGAAGAGTGGCATAAATTGTGCCGATAATAAGGTTTAAAACGTTGGAAGCGCTTGCGCCCTCTTTTACCGCACTGTCGAAAAACTCTGTAACATTTCTGTATTTATAAATAAGCCTTGCGTTGTTTTCCGGAAGCTTCATATCCTCAACATATCTCTTAAGCTTAGCGTCAGGAAGCTCAGGAAGTGACTTCCTTATTTCCTCAACGCTCTCAGGCGAAATATAGAAACGAAGAATATCAGGCTCAGGGAAATAACGGTAATCGTCCGCATTTTCTTTTGAGCGAAGAACGTAAACAGTGTCGCTGTTTGCGTCATAACGCATAGTTGACTGAATGACCTTTTCGCCCGATTCGATAATATCCTCCTGCCTTTCCATTTCAAGTTCCATTGCTCTTACAATATTGGAAAGTGAGTTGATATTCTTAATTTCCGTTCTTGTGCCCCAAGGTTCACCCGGCTCGTGAATAGATACGTTTACGTCGCATCTCATTGAGCCTTCTTGCATCTTACAGTCGGAAACGCCGACATTTCTCATAATAAGCTGAAGCTTTTCAGCATATTCCTTAGCTTCCTGCGGAGTTTCAATATCCGCCATTGAAACAATCTCAATAAGAGGAACGCCGCCTCGGTTATAGTCAACGTAGGTGTAGCCGTCCTCGTGAACAAGCTTGCCTGCATCCTCCTCAATGTGAATACGCTCAATTCTGATTTTCTTTCCGGAGTCAAGCTCGACATAACCGTCAACGCAAACAGGCTCGTCAAACTGCGAAATTTGGTATGCCTTAGGAAGATCGGGGTAAACGTAATTCTTTCTGTCCATATGAGAATTGTTGTTGATTTTACAATGAACTGCAAGACCTGCTCTTACAGCAAAATTAATAACCTCACGGTTTAGAACAGGGAGCGCACCCGGCTGACCTGTGCAAACGGGACAGCAATGAGTGTTGGGCTCACCACCGAATTGAGTGGTGCACGAGCAGAAAATCTTAGTCTTTGTGGCAAGTTCAATATGCGTTTCGATTCCGCAAACTAATTTATAACTCATAATGTGACGCCTCCCTCAAAATCTTCAACTTCGCTCTTGTTAAGCTTTTCATAGAAATAAGCAACATCAAGAATTTTCTTTTCATCAAATTTCTTGCCGATAATCTGCATACCGATAGGAAGATTTGCTTTGTCGTTTTTAACAGGCACGCTGATTGCGGGAACACCGGTAATATTGATAGGAACTGTGGCAATATCGGATAAATACATATCAACAGGGGAAGCACCCTCGAAACCAAGCTCAAAAGCGGTGTTAGGCGCTGTAGGAGCTATTAATACGTCACAGGTGTTAAAGATATCGTCAAAGTCTGCAATGAGGTTTTGGCGAAGCAAGCAAGCTTTTTTGTAGTATGCATCATAATAACCCGAACTTAATACGTAAGTGCCAAGCATAATTCTTCTCTTAACCTCGTCGCCGAAGCCCTCGGTTCTGGTTTTAAGTATCATTTCCTCAACGTCGTTGAAGTCCTTTGCTCTGTAACCGTATCTGATGCCGTCATATCTTCCGAGGTTTGATGAAGCCTCGGCACACGCAATGATATAGTAAACAGGAAGTGCCTGCTGTAAAACAGGAAGGCTGATATCGACTATTTCAGCGCCGTTTTTTTCAAACTCTTTAACAGCGCCTAAAACAGCGTCCTTGATTTCCTCGTTAATTCCCTCAAAATATTCCTTTGCAATACCAATCTTAAGACCCTTAATGTCCGTCTGACCGAGTGTGTCTGAAATATTGCCGAAATCAAAATCAACGCTTGTTTGGTCGTGCTCGTCAACGCCTCTTATTGCGTCAAATACGGTAGCTGTATCCTTGACGGAATTTGCAAGAACACCGATTTGGTCAAGCGATGAGCCATAGGCGATAAGACCGTAACGTGAAACTGCACCGTAAGTCGGCTTAAGACCTACAATACCGCAGAATGAAGCAGGCTGACGAACCGAACCGCCTGTGTCTGAGCCTAAGCCGTAAGCTGCAATGTTAGCGCAAACAGCAGCTGCAACACCGCCTGATGAGCCGCCTGTGACGTGGTTTGTGTTTCTTGGGTTTAACGGAGCCCCGTAAACGCTTGTTTCACTCGTTGAACCCATGGCAAATTCATCCATATTTGTTTTGCCGAGCATAACTGCACCCTGCGCTTTAAGTTTAGTCCATACGGTTGAATCATAATAAGGACGAAATCCCTCAAGAATTTTTGAACAGCAGGTTGTAAGGTCGCCGTCGGAGCAAATGTTGTCCTTGAGCGTCATGGGAATACCCGTAAGTGTGCTTGCTTTGTCCTCGGCAATAAGCTTGTCCGCCGCCTTTGCATTTTCCAATGCCTTTTCAAATGTTGTTGAAACGTAAGCATTGTATTTTGGATTGTCGTTTTCAATTGCATTTATATATTTGTTTGTAAGCTCAACAGATGATATTTCACCTGATTTGAGCATTTGTGATAAAGGTGCAATAATCTCTCTCATTTATATACCTCCCTTTACACAGAAAAAGCCCTTTGAAGCATTGACGTTTGAAAGAATTTTTTCGTTAGGAAGCGACGGCTTAACCTCGTCTTTTCTAAACTCCTCGGCAGGAGTTGCAGAGGTGGAAATATTCCTGATTTTATCTGCGTCGCCCTCGACAGAATTGTTAATCGTGTCGGCAAATGCGATGATATCGTCCATATCCTTTATGATTTTGTCAAGCTCTTCATCCGAAAAGTCAAGCCTTGCAAGCTTGGCAAGCTTGATTACTTCTTCTTTACTTATCATAATTTTTACCTTTCTTTAATTTAAGGTTTCCCCTCACGGTAATTCGAAAGAAATTCCGTTTTTATTTCCTAAGTTTAATATGAACCTCACGAAGCTGCTGCTCGGTAATTTCGTTTGGAGCGCCGCACATAAGGTCTTGAGCCTTGCCGTCCATCGGGAATGCAATGATTTCTCTGATGTTGTCCTCGTTTCTGAGAAGCATAATCATTCTGTCAATGCCGGGTGCCATACCTGCGTGTGGCGGTGCGCCGAATTGGAATGCAGTGTAAAGTGCGCCAAACTTCTCTTTGAGTACTTCTTCGTCATATCCGGCAATTTCAAATGCTTTTTTCATAATGTCAATATCGTGGTTACGAACTGCACCCGATGAAAGCTCAACGCCGTTGCAAACAATATCATATTGATATGCAAGAATGGTAAGGGGGTCTTCGTTTTCAAGTGCATCAAGACCGCCCTGTGGCATAGAAAACGGATTGTGTGTAAAGCCGATTTTCTTCTCTTCCTCTTTGTATTCAAACATTGGGAAGTCGTTTATAAAGCAGAAGCGATAAGCATTTTTCTCCAAAAGGGCAAACATTTCACCAAGCTTTGTTCTGATTTGACCGGCATATTCGGCGGCTTTAGCCTCGTTGTCTGCAATGAAGAATATTGTGTCGCCGACTTCAAGACTTGCGATTTGAGCAAGCTCGCTTTTCATATCGTCAGGAATAAATTTGTCAATCGGTCCTTTATATGACTTATCCTCTAAAACAAGAAGATAGCCAAGACCGCCCATACCGATTGACTGAGCAAATTTAAGAAGCTTCTCGTGTTTGCCTTTTGAAATATCCTCATGAACCTTGATGGCTCTTACTGTCTGTCCGTGGAATGGCTTGAATGTGCAACGCTGGAAAAATTCTGTCACGTCAACAATTTCAAGCGGATTTCTGAGGTCCGGCTTGTCTGTGCCGTACTTAAGCATAGCCTCTTTGTAGCTGATAACAGGGTAAGGTGCTTGTGTTACGCTGTAGCCCTTAGGTGCAAATTTTTCAAATGTTTTTGTAAGCACTTCCTCACCTACTTTGAAAACGTCCTCCTGCGTTGCAAAAGCCATTTCAAAGTCAAGCTGATAAAATTCACCCGGTGAACGGTCAGCTCTTGCGTCCTCATCTCTGAAACAAGGAGCAACTTGGAAATATTTATCAATTCCGGATACCATTAAAAGTTGCTTGTACTGCTGAGGCGCCTGCGGAAGCGCATAAAATTTGCCCTTATGAACACGGGAAGGAACTACATAGTCACGTGCGCCCTCAGGAGATGACGCACAAAGAATAGGCGTCTGCATTTCCAAAAATCCCATTTCACTCATAACCTGACGAAGATAAGCAATAACCTTACTTCTGAAAATGATATTGTCTTTAACCTTTTCGTTTCTTAAGTCAAGGAAACGGTATTGAAGCCTTTTATCCTCACGGATTTCTTTAGAAGTTTGAATTTCAAAAGGAAGCGGTTGCCTTACCTTGCCGAGTGTTATAACCTTTTTTGCCTCAACCTCAATTGTACCTGTTGCGATTTTTGGATTGATTGTATCTTCATCTCTCTTTTCTACGATACCTTCGATAGAAAGGCAATCCTCCTTGCTGATTCCGTCAAGAAGTGTTGTGTCACGCATAACGACCTGCATTACGCCGTACATATCTCTAAGGTCAATAAATGATACGCCGCCGTGGTCACGAATGTTCTCAACCCAGCCGGCAATTTTAACTGTTGAATTAATGTCAGCCTCTGAAAACTCGTTCATAGGCTTTGTTCTGTAAAGTGTTGAAAATTCCATACTGTTCTCCTTTTTTTGATTTTCATAAAATAAAAAATAGCAGTCTTAAGTCCAATAGGACGAAAGACTGCTTCCGTGGTACCACCTAAATTAGCCGCAAAATATGCAACTCACTCAAAGGATTAACGCTCCTGCACGTCCGAGTCTAATAACAATAATGAATTATTGCGTTCTTTCGGAAAACTCATAGGTGTTTTTCGTTATTTTCCCACATCGGCTTGCACCAAAGCGCCGACTCTCTGAAGAAGGATAAATAATTACTCGCCTAATCACAGTTGTTAAAATATTACGTTATTAATATAACACTAATTTTTATATTAGTCAACAATAATTTTCTTGGTTAAATAAGATTGTATTAATTATTATTTTATGTTAAAATATAAGTATTCGATTTCAACAAAATTTTTCGGAGTGTTATTTTTATGAAAAAGCTTCTTTCAATATTTTTATCTTTAGCTCTTTCAATATCTGTTTTGGGTGTTTGCAATATATCTTTTGCCGCTCAAACGACCGATATTGAACCTACAAAGCTTATAAATTCTTCTGCATATTATTCGTTCGATGCAAATACAAAAACACTTACGATATCAGGCGAAGGCAGAACCTCAAGCTTTACAAATTCAAGCGGAGATACAACATCTCAGCCGTGGTTTTATTGGAGAAGTGACGGCTCAATTGAGCATATTGTTGTGGAGGATGGTATAACCTCTTTAGGAAATTATTTTTTTTACGGCGTTTCCTGCACCGATATTAAGCTTGCCGACAGCATTGAATCTATCGGAAGTTATGCTTTTTCAGGCGCTCAAATAGAACATATTAAACTGCCCGATAAGCTTAAATATATTAATAATAATGCATTCTATTTTTGCGATAATCTTAAGGAAATCGTTTTTCCGAAAAGCATTTCGTCAATCGGTACGTCTGCATTTGAAAATTGCAGTGCCCTTTCAAAGGTAAGTTTTAATGCAATGGGAAACGAACTTACAATAAGTTCTCGTGCATTTTTTAAATGTCCTTTGCTTAAAAGGGTTGATATCCCATCGCTTGCAAAGCTTTCAAAATACAGTTTTGGATATGAAAAGGCAAGTGTTGACGGCACTTATGATGGCTTTACCCTTGGCGTTTACAGCGGCTCTAAGGCATATAATTATGCTAAAAGCTCTTTTATAAATTATGAATTGTTAAGCGAAATTGCAATTGAAGAGGGCGACGTTGCGTCAAGAACTTATACAGAGGATAATTTAAATGAGCAAGCCGTGTATAAATTCACTCCGAATTCATCAAGCCAATATACTTTTAAATCAATCGGAGATGTTGATGTAAACTGTGTTCTTAAAGATAATGACGGTAACACTTTGGCATCAGCAGACGATAATGATGAAAGCGACCTTAATTTCACATTGAAATATGATTTTGAGGCGGGCAAAACATATTATTTTTACGTCGAAAGCGTTAATTCTCTCGGCACATACAGCGTTTCTTTATCAAGCGAAGTTATTGTTAATGTTTCAATTTCTTGGGATATAACATATCAGGCAAGCGACCTTATAGGCAAGAATTTTTCGCCTCTTGAATATATAAAAACGCAAACAGTTGATTTTGAATACGCAAGCGGGTATGTTTATAAATTGCCGTTTAATAACGGCACAAGCTATCGTGGAATGGAAATTAAATATAATAATCTTTTAAACGGCAAGGTTACCTGCGGCGAAAATAAGGACTCAATTACAGTGGGAAATAAAACACTTGAATTTAGAATAAATGTTGTTCATTCATATGTTAGCACGGTTGTAAATCCTACGATTACGGGTTCGGGCTATACAGAGCATAATTGCGTTTATTGCGGCGATACATATAGGGACAGCTATGTTGATAAACTCGGTCAGGACGTATACGGCAGCGTTTATCTTATTAATTCAAAAAACGGCGGTGTGGACTTAAATCGACCGCTTGAAGATGTTGATATTTATAACAATGAGGGTAAATATGTCGGCTCAACCGATAAAAACGGAACTTTCAGTGTTGAATATGCATATGACTATATTGTTTTGAAATATGCAGGCGCTGTCGAGAGGAAAATCAGAATTACAAATAATACGACTGATCTCGGAAACATCGGTCTTCTTTACGGCGATTTGACGGAAGACGGATACATTAATGCAAAGGATTATGCATGTTTTGCCCATTTGAAGAATTATGATATCAACTCAAGAGACGATATTTATTTGAAAAATCTTGATTCCGATAAAGACGGTGTACTTACGGATGATGATTGGGCTTTTGCAAAAGAATTTTATACTTTTGATAAGCTTTCAACGGATACTTACAGCAGTTTTTTACAATAATGTAAATTTCTTGTTGAAAAAGTATTACTTATAATATATAATACTTAAAAATATATTTGTTAGGGAATGAAAATATGAAAAAAGTTATCAGCGTATTTCTTGCGGTTATTCTTGCTTTTGGCACATTTGCCGTAAGCGCAACCGTTTCTTTTGCAGATGAGCAAAACGACTTGTATTTTGAAGATGATTACAATGCACCCGACCAAAGCGTCATAAGCAATATTTTCATTTCTTGTGTCGGCAAGACGGATATTGAAATTTATTGGAACTGTTCTTATTACGGCTGTGTTGACGGATATGAGATTTCTCTTTTTGACAATAAAACAAATACGTATTATCCCAAGGCTTATGTTGACGGCGATAACTATTACTATGTTCTAAGGTCGCTTAATAAAAATACAGGATACAAAATCTGCGTTCGCTCCTATGTTTTCCAAAACGGAAGCTATGCTTTCGGTGAATACAGTGCTCCGGTTTCTGTTATGACCGCACCTAAGGGTACTTCACTTTCATCTGCAAAGTATACCTCTAAGGGTAAGGTCAGCGTTAAGTGGAAAAAGGCAAAGAATGTAAGCGGTTATGTTATTGAGTATTCAAGAAATAAGAAATTTAAAGATGACGGCAGTAAATGCACAGTCTTTGTTTCGGGAAAGAGTAAGTCAAGCAAAACGATTTCAGGTCTTGCAAAAGGAAAATATTATTTTAGAATCGCTACATATAAAACTTTAGAAAACGCAAGATATATCAGCACATTTTCTAAAGCTAAGAGTACGACGGTTAAATCTAATTTGAGCGTTAAGCAAATGCTTAATGCGATTAAAACTGACAATTCAGGCGCCAAGCAGATTAAGAGATATACCGATGGCGGTGTAAATATTTCTAAGTATAAAACAACTTATGATAAATTTAAGGCTATTTACGTTTGGCATGCTAAGAACTTCAAAAAGTATGGTTGGAACTGCGTAGGTTGTAACAGCAATTTCAACAACTGCCTTGCTGCTCTTTTTGCAAAGAGCCAAAAGAGATATGACGGCTTCATCACTCTTGAGGCCGGCAAGGTGAAGAATAATGACGGCTCAAGACCTATTCATAAATGGGCGGTAATCTATCTTGCCGGCAAGCCTTATATTTTTGACCCAAGGCTTCAAGGATATACAAAAAGCTATACTCCAACCACTTATTTTGCAATAGCAAAAGGCTCTAAGAGAGCAAAAGCAATTTACATTTACGAAAACGGTTACGGCACTTTTTACCCTGACGAAAGCAACGTGTATCTTCAATACTGCGTTGACACAATAAAATAAATTATCCGGGAGGACAAATTATGAAAAAAGTTGCAATTATTATGGGCTCTGACAGCGATTTACCTGTTGTGGCTCCTGCAATCAAACAACTTAAGGAATTGGGAATTGAGGTTGAGGCTCGTGTAATGAGTGCACACAGAACACCCGAAGAAGCTCACGACTTCTCAAAAAATGCAATTAAAAACGGATTTGGCGTAATTATTGCGGCAGCAGGTATGGCGGCTCATTTGGGCGGTGTGCTTGCAGCGTCAACTACTCTTCCGGTTATTGGTATTCCGTGCAGTGCAAAGGTACTTGACGGAATGGATGCGATGCTTGCAACAGTTATGATGCCTCCGGGAATTCCTGTTGCCGCAGTCGGTGTTAATGCTGCTAAAAATGCAGCTTTGCTCGCTGCCGAAATTCTCGCTGTCGGCGATGATGAACTTATGGCTAAGCTTGTAAAAATGCGTGAGGATATGGCTGAGCAAGTAAAACAAAAGGATATCGCCCTTCAGGAAAAAATCAAAGAATTGTAAGTAATGTTTGCCAAAGGCAAATTTCACTTTTTGACGTTGTAGGGTCGAACATTGTTCGCATAAAGAAAAAATAATAAAATAAAAAAAGATTGTGAAATTGCTTATCCGCAATCTAATAAGGAGTTTAAAATATGAACGATAGTTTCAGCGCAAGCTACGCCGCTGCAGGTGTAGACGTAACAGCAGGTTATGAATCTGTTGAACTTATTAAATCACATGTTAAAAGAACCGAAATCCCGGGCGTTATGGGTTCAATCGGTGGCTTCGGCGGTATGTTTGAACTTTTGGGTGCAGGCAATTACAAAAATCCTGTTCTCGTTTCAGGCACCGACGGTGTCGGCACAAAGCTTAAGGTTGCTTTTCTTCTTGATAAGCATGACACAATCGGTATCGACTGTGTTGCAATGTGCGTTAACGACGTTGCTTGCTCGGGTGCAAAGCCGCTTTTCTTCCTTGATTATATTGCTTGCGGCAAAAACTATCCGGAAAAAATTGCTCAAATCGTAAGCGGTGTTGCCGAAGGTTGTGTTCAGGCAGGCTGTGCGCTTGTAGGCGGTGAAACTGCCGAGCATCCCGGTCTTATGCCTAATGAGGAATACGACCTTGCCGGTTTTACCGTTGGTATCGGCGAAAAGGATAAACTTGTTTCAGGCGATAAACTTGCAAGCGGGAACGCTCTTATCGGTGTTGCTTCTTCCGGTGTTCATTCAAACGGTTTTTCACTTGTAAGAAAGGTGTTTAATATCACCGAGGAAAGACTTGGAGTTCACGTTGCTGAGCTTGGAAAAACTCTCGGCGAGGAACTTTTAACTCCTACAAGAATTTATGTTAAACCTCTTCTTGCTCTTATGGATAAGGTTAACGTAAATGCTATCAGCCATATTACCGGCGGCGGATTTTATGAAAATGTTCCGAGAATGTTAAATGACGGTTTTAAGGCTGTCATTGAAAAGGACAAATGCTTCAAAAAGCCTATTTTCGACCTTATCGCAAGCGAGGGTAATATCCCTGAAAGAGATATGTTTAACACATTTAATATGGGTACCGGTCTTGTTATTGCAGTTGATAATGATAAGGCAGACGAGGCTGTAAGAATTCTTAATGAAAACGGCGAGGACGCTCGTGTAATCGGCGAAATTCAGACGGGCGAAAAGGGTGTTGAACTCGTATGATGAAAAATATTGCTGTTTTGGTGTCGGGCGGCGGAACTAATTTGCAGGCTCTTATTGATGCGCAAAACAGGGGAGAAATTATCGGCGGTAAAATCACCCTTGTTGTGTCCTCAAATCCCGACGCATATGCTCTTAAAAGGGCTGAAAATAATAATATCGCAACAAAAATTTGCGAAAAGAAAAATTATAAAGACAGAGCAAAATATACTGCTGCAATCAGGGATATTCTCCTTGATGCAAAAGCGGATTTAGTGGTTTATGCCGGCTTTATGACTATTCTTGACGAACAGATTGTGAAGGCGTTTCCGAATAAAATGATGAATGTTCATCCTGCTTTAATTCCGTCTTTTTGCGGTGAAGGCTATTGGGGGCTTCACGTTCACGAAAAGGTTATTGAAAGCGGAGTGAAACTTACCGGCGCTACCGTTCATTTCGTAACCGAGGAATGCGACGGCGGTCCTATTATTTTGCAAAAGGCAAGCGAGGTCAAATTTGATGATACTCCTGAGGTTTTGCAAAAACGAGTTATGGAGGAATGCGAGTGGAAAATTCTTCCCCGTGCCGTTTCTCTTTTTTGCCAAGATAGGATTGAAGTTTACGGCAACAGAACAAAAATAATTGAATAATATTGAGGTGTAATATATGGAAATCAAATCTCTTGCAAATGAGCTTAACACTAATTCATATCCGGGCAGAGGCATTGTTCTCGGTCAAAGTGATGACGGCAAATTCGCTGTGGCTGCTTATTTCATTATGGGCAGAAGCGTAAACAGCCGTAACAGAATTTTTGAGGAAAATGAACGTGGCGGAATACGTACTAAGGCTTTTGATGAGTCAAAAATGGAGGATCCGTCGCTTATTATCTATAATCCTGTTCTTAAATTTAACGGTGACACAATTGTGACTAACGGCGACCAGACGGATACTATTTACGATTCGTTTTCTAAGGGCGATTGCTACCACGACGCACTTATCACAAGAGAATTTGAGCCTGACGCACCTAATTATACACCGAGGATTTCAGGCATTTTAAAGGAAAACGGCAATTATAATCTTTCCATACTTAAGTCAAACTGCGGTGAGCCGGAGTGTGTGAGATTTTTCTATGAATACCCTGCAAGAAGAGGGCTCGGTCATTTCATTCATACATATAAATGCGACGGCAATCCTATTCCGTCATTTGAAGGTGAGCCTACACCGGTTGAAATCAATAGTGATATCGATGAGTTTGCCAATATGATTTGGACTAATCTTAACGAGGATAATAAAGTTTCTCTCTTTGTTCGCTTCATTAATCTTGAAACAAAAGAGGAAGAAACACGTATTATCAATAAAAATCAGAAATAATTTTTAAAAGGGTGGCTCATGTCACCCTTGCTTTGCTATTTAAAATATATATTATTTACATACTTATTATGAATTTTGGAGGAAAATATGAAAGTTCTTGTTGTTGGCGGGGGCGGCAGAGAGCACGCCCTTGTAAGAAAAATTAAAGAGTCGAAAAAAGTTGATGAGATTTTTTGCACCCCCGGAAACGGCGGTATCTCTTATGATGCCAAGTGTTTTGATGTTGCGGCAACCGATATTGACGGCGTTGTTAATTTGGCTAAGGAAATTAAAGCCGATTTGGTTGTTGTCGCTCCCGATGATCCGCTTGTTGCAGGTATGGTAGATGCTCTTAATGAGGCGGGATTTAAAACATTCGGTCCACGTGCAAATGCAGCGATTATCGAAGGCTCTAAGGTTTTTTCAAAAGAGCTTATGCAAAAATATAATATTCCTACTGCTGAATATAAAGTGTTTGACAATGCTGAAGAAGCAATTGAATATATTAAGAAAAGAAACGAATTTCCTACCGTTATTAAGGCAGACGGTCTTGCACTCGGCAAAGGCGTAATTATTCCTGAAAATCTTGATGCCGCAATCGCCGGCGTTAAGGAAATTATGGAGGATAAAATCTTCGGTGCTTCCGGCAATAACATTGTTGTTGAGGAATTTTTGACAGGTCCGGAGGTCTCTGTTCTTGCATTTACAGACGGTAAATGCGTTAAGCCTATGGTATCTTCTATGGACCATAAGCGTGCGCTTGACGGCGATAAGGGACTTAATACAGGCGGAATGGGAACGGTTTCTTCTAATCCTTATTATACAGAAGAAGTTGCAAAGGAATGTATGGATAAAATATTTATACCTACAATTAATGCTATGAATAACGAGGGCAGAACATTTAAAGGCTGTCTTTATTTCGGATTGATGATTACTTCTAAGGGACCTAAGGTGATTGAATATAATTGCCGTTTCGGCGACCCTGAAACTCAGGTCGTTTTGCCAAGGCTTAAGACTGATATTGTTGATATTTTTGAAGCCATTGACAATGAAACACTTTCAGACCTTGACGTTGAGTGGAGTGATGATGCATGCGCTTGCGTAATTATGGCTTCGGGTGGCTATCCTAAGTCATATCCTAAAGGAATTGAGATTACAGGTCTTGCAAACGGTCAGCTTGACGGTGTAACTGTTTACCACGCAGGAACTAAGCTTGAAAACGGCAAGCTTGTTACCTCCGGCGGCAGAGTTTTGGGCGTAACGGCACTCGGCGATACTCTTGAAAATGCACTGAAAAAATCTTATGAGGCAGTCGAAAAAATTCATTTTGAAGGCGCTAATTACAGACATGATATCGGTAAGAGAGCGCTTGAAGCAAATAAATAAATTTTATACAATTGTTGTAATTTAATAAATTGTGAACTTTTCAGAACTTTACAAAAAGTTGTTGACAATTATACAAAATGGAATTATACTATGCGTGTAATTAATTAAACTATTATTAAGAATGAGGGTTTAAGTTATGGCAACAGTTAAGAAAAGCAAAAAGAAGATTATTGTACCTATTTGTATAATACTTGTTATTGCAATTTTAGCCGGAGCTGTTTTTGGCGTTGTTAAGTCAAAAAGCGGTGAAGAGGTTAAGCTTAATACAATTGCTACAGGTGATATTTATGAAAAGGTATCATTAACAGGCGACGTAACCGCAGGTACTTCTAAGGAATATAAGGTCGGAACGGTTGCGACGGTTAAAAATGTTAATGTTAAGGTTGGCGACCAGGTTAAGAAGGGTGACGTTCTCGCTACTTTTGATACCACATCTCTTGACGGTCAGGTTTCTTCTCTTCAAACCTCTTATAACGATGCAGTAAAAAATTATAATACGGCAGTAGCTAATCAAAAGAGCGCCAAAAATTCTGCTGCTATACTTAAAAAAGAGGTTAATTATCTTGATAAGAAGATAGCAAAGCTTAAAAAGAAGATGACAGGCACCACAACTACAAAGAAAAAGAAAACAACCACTACCAAGGCCGCTTCAACTACAACAGGCTCTTATTCACAGTGGCTTTCTACTTCAACAACTAAGGCTGCTACGAGTGCTTCTACCACTCAGCCTACTACCGATGACGGCAGGCCGAAATATACGGTTTCACTTACTGCATATCCGTCTGCAGCTTGCGGTACCGTAACAGGCTCAGGCAGATATAATCAGGACGTCGGCTATATAACAGCTATTGCTACTCCTAATACA
>DAVZKM010000020.1:0-15795 GCA_052272245.1 Eubacterium sp. | reverse complement strand
AGGCATTACCTGATGGGTCAACAAAGTTAGATACTAGGTCTTGTTCTTGTTGACAAAGAAGGAAAATGCATAAGGCGTCCTATGACTTATATGGACCAACGTGCAAGAGAAGAGCTGAAAAAAGGTATGGCTCACGGTGTTCAGATTGCGGGTGCAGAGGTTACAAAGCTTTTAAAATATCTTAAATATACAGGTGCCGTTTCTTCATCAGTTAAAGACCCTATTTGGAAGTACAGATGGGTTGAAGCGCACGAGCCTGAAAATTTCAAAAAGATTTACAAGTGGCTTGATATTAAAGAATATCTTATTCTCCGTGCAAGCGGCGAGTTTGTTATGACTCAGGATTCAGCATTCGGCACACTTCTTTATGACACAAGAAAGGGTCATGAGGGCTGGTGCAAGCCGGTTTGCGATATGGTTGGCGTAAAGATGGAACATCTTGCTCCGATTAAAAAGAGTACAGAAAAGGTTGGAGAAATAACAGAAAATGCTGCTAAAGAGCTTGGACTTGCTCCGGGTACTGCTGTTTACGGCGGCGGCGGTGATGCATCTCTTATCGGTGTAGGCGCAGGTGCAACACAGGTCGGCGACACACATATTTATTCAGGTACGTCAGGCTGGGTAGGAACAGTTGTTGAAAAGCAAACTGTTGATACAGGTGCTATGATTGCTGCTATTGTAGGTGCTGACCCTGACACATTTAACTACTTTGCTGAGCTTGAAACTTCTAACAAATGCGTCGGTTGGGTTAAAGACCACCTTGCTCTTGACGAAATCGGCGTATTTCTTAAGAAATATGGCAATGCGGCTGACAGCCTTGAACAGACTGAATTTAACCTTTATGATTATCTTGAAGAAGTTATTGATACAGTTCCTGCCGGTTCTAACGGTGTTGTATTTACTCCTTGGCTTCACGGCAACAGATGCCCGTTTGAAGACCCTAATGCCGCAGGTATGTTCTTTAACATCAGGCTTGAAACCGGCAAAACCGAACTTATACGTTCGGTTGTTGAAGGAATTTGTTTTCATATGAAATGGATGTATGAAAGACAAGGACTAAAGGTTAAAACTTCCGATGCTGTTCGCTTCTGCGGCGGCGGTGCTCTTGGAGAAACAACATGTCAAATTCTTGCAGACATTCTTGAAAAGGATGTTGTTGTTGTTGAATCACCTCAAAACATAGGTGCTGTTGGCGCTGCAGCTTGTATTGCAGTAGGTATGGGTCTTGTTAATTCAATGAAAGACGTTAAAAAACTTATTCCTATTAAGACAACATATCATCCAAATACTGCAAACAGAGCCGTTTACGAAAGAAACTTTAAAGTATTTAAGAATCTTTACAAGTGCAATAAGCAAAACTTTGCTATCCTTAACGGTGTTAACTGATAATTAAATATGATATAAAAGTAGGGCATCTTCAAGTGAAGATGCCCTACTTTTATAATAAATTTGCAGTAAAAAAAACATAAAAGGAAATGCCTATTCGAGATAGGAAACTGCAATTTATATTTTTTTAGTTTTTATTTTTTTGATTATCGAATCAAATACTAAGCAAGCTATAATTCCACCTAAAGTATTGAGAATTACATCATCAATATCGATGCTTCTGTAGTTAAAACCGATTAACAAACCTATGATAAATTGTATAGTTTCTATAGCTACGGAAAAAAGAAATATTCCAAACATTCTTCTTTTTCTTTCACTTATGTAAAAATCGAAGAAAATTCCTAAAGGCATAAGCATAATTAAATTGCCAAAAACTGAAATCAAACCATATGGCGTATGATTACTTATTGATTCTTTAAAACTTTCAATAGTACTTTTAAACGGAATAAAATTATTTAGCATATCAATTCCGTCACCTTTTATTCTTAAAGGGAAGAAACAAATTGCAACAATCAACAAAAGATATAAGCCAAATGCTAAATTGACAAAAAATTTTGTAGGTTTTACCTTTTTAAAAATCATCACTATTGCATATAATACCAAGATTGCAAATCCTAATAAAAATATGCCTTCTCTTGTAATAGTCATAAATCACCTCTTAATATCAATAATTTGCTATAACAACATTATCACTCGAGAGTGTAACTCCATCAGCACTTTTGTAAAAAGCTATACGATATTTACCTTTTCCACAATTCGACCATTTCGCTGAACCCGAGCCTACTCTTTTTAATTTTACTGAATCGCCAACATCTAAAGCCCATATTCCGCTTTCCTTTTCAAGCGTCACTTCATAAGTACCGGTATCTTTTGATTTACTGCTTTTCATTGTTGCAGAATATTTAATATTCTTACCGTCAAAACTTCTCATACTACCTTCATAAGGATTCTTAAATTTAACGGTTGTTTTATAAGAACTTGCATAAGCGCCTGTGCAAATTGAAAGCATAAATACAAATAATAACACTGCTGCAATTAACGATTTTTTGTTGTTTAACTTTGATTTTAAATTTGTTTTCATAATTTTATACCTCTTTAATATTTTTAATTTTTAATATTTTTAATTCTTTGAAAAAACTAATAAGAGTAATTTAACCACAACCTTTTTAATAACAATACAGTTAACATTTAACCGTTCATTATATTAGTCGATATTACGACATAAAAGGTAACGCTTTTTTTGAAAAAATTTCAAAAACAATTAAATTGTTACAACATTTGACACATTATCAATCTTTTGTGTTGAAAACAAATTCTTTTTAGCATAGTGTGTGCAGGTTACTCGGTACTGATAACCTCTTGTTACTGCGATTGATTTGTTTAATGTATAAGCATGTCCATTTGTATACAAATCATCATAAGTTTTATAATTACTCCAAGAAGAACTGCTGTTCTTTCTTCTTTGAATTGTCACTTCTTTAAAACCACATTTTGTAACATCGCTAATACAAGCCGTTCTTCCAACTATAATCAAATTACTGTCGCTTTTTGACACGGCTATTGAATATGTATCAATCAAACCATTTGAGCGTTTGGAAATTTGATTATTTGTGTTATTTTCTAAAATAGCTTTAAATTCACTCTCGGAAATTGAAATATCAATCCATTCAGGAGTATCAGTGTTATCCGAAGCATAAGCAATTTGTGGAGTGAGCAACACAAATAGCAAACTGAATACAAATAAAGTTTTAATTATCCTTTTCATAAAATTCCCCTTTTTTATTTAATTGCCTCTGCAATAATTTCACCTAATTCAGCTTCACAATTATTTAAGTGAATTTCATATTCAACATTATCATTCAAATAAACAATCGTAGTTCTTTTTTTATATGAAAACACAAAAACATTTAAACCGTTAGAATCAATCTTTTTAACTGTATCATATTCTTGTCCAAATTCCATTTGCCCTATTGTATCAGTTATATTGTCATTCTTATATTTTGTGATAAGAACATAACCTGTAATATCATCAATTTCAATATCAAAATCAGCAGTAATCATAAATTCGTTATCGTTAATTCTAATATCGTCTTCATAATAGTTTTGGTTTAATAAAATTTTGGGCAACACAACATTGTCAAAACCATTTTGATTTAGAATATTTGTCAAAGAATTTGCTTGAGCAGAATTTTTAGAAGTATTGTTTTTGCCTTGCAAATTCATTTTAAAATGGTCTTTAGAATACTGAACATAATCAGTTGAAGCATCTTGACGGACAAACTTAGCAGTAGCCGGAAATGCAATACAGATTGAAACAATAATAACTGCAGCAATCAATAATGCCTTATTGAACCTAACCCTCTTTCCTTTGTTATTTAAAACGGAAGAATCTGCTTGTGCACTTCTTGAAAGAGCGTTAACGCAGAGGTCTACAAGCTCGGCATCCATTTCAGCCGGGTCTTTTGCAAGTTCTTCGTCCATAATGGCTTGAATTTCTTTTGAAGACAGAAGCATTGACTTAGATTTTAAAGTATCAAAAAGTGTTATTTTATCCATAATATCACCTTTCTATAATATTAGTCGTTTTTAGTGGTAAAAAGGTAACGCAAAAATTAAAAATTTTTTTCAAATTTTTTTGCCGCCTTTCTAAGTTTATTACAAATTCGATAATGTTTCTGTTTTATTGCTGATTCATTCGAACCGACTAATACTGCAATTTCTTTCATTTTGAGCCTGTCAAAATATATGTAATGAATAATTTTGTATTCATCTTCGCTCAAAAAATCTTTAAGCTTATTTTTAATCTGCTCATTATATATCCGTTCAAATTTTTCTTCTAAAAGATTATCCTCAAACGGAAGTTCAACAGGAATATCCTCAATATAAACTTGCTTTTCTTTATTTTTGTATATTTCTCTGTATTTTTGGCTTATCAAATTATAAAGCGTAGCATAAAGCCACGCCTTTGGATTACTTGGCATATCTCCATTATCAGCCTTCTTGCAAAGAGCTAAAAATGTTTCGGATATAACATCGTCGATTTCATCTTCATAACCTTGCATTTTAATTTCACAAATTTTGCGAAGCAAAGGCTCATATTCTTTAAAAAGAGATTTGCACTTTTTATTATATTTTTTATCCAAAACAAATCACCTTATTTATCATTACCTTCCTGAGTTGAAGGATTTGATGAACGAAGAAGTTTATGAACCTCATTATCAGTCAGGCGACGTGTTTTGCCCGTTTGAAGCATACCGAGCTTAACGGGACCTATTGAAATTCTCTTAAGCCTTGCAACCTGAAGCCCCACAGCCTCGCACATTTTTCTGATTTGGCGGTTTCTGCCCTCACGCAGAATAAATTCAAGAACTACTCTTCCTTCTTCTTCAGTTATTACATTTATATCACAAGGAGCGGTTTTTCTGCCATCGATTTCAATTCCGTTTCTCATTTTTTCAAGCATTTCATCGTTAACGCTCGGTCTTACAGTAACACGATAAACCTTTGCATAATTATGCTTTGGATGAGTAAGCGCATTAGCAAACGAACCGTCATTGGTGAGAATAAGAAGTCCCTCACTGTCTTTATCAAGCCTGCCGACCGGATAAACCCTTGCATCGCAATCCACAAGGTCCATTACAGTTTTTCTCCCAAGCTCATCGGATACGGTTGTAACATATCCACGTGGCTTATTCAGCATAATATAATACATACGTTCTTCTTTGGTAATTTTTTTACCTCTGACAGCAACAATATCTTTTTTAGGATTGATTTTATCCCCGATATGCGCAACATGACCGTTTACCTTAACCTTACCCATTTCAATAAGTTCTTCGCTCTTACGTCTTGATGCAACGCCGCATTCAGCCATAAACTTTTGAAGTCGCACTAAGTTGTTGTTACCCATTTTCTTTTACATCCTCGTCTGCCTCAATCGGCAGTCTTTCCAATATTTTATCATTATAATAAACTATCGCTTCGCCAAGCTTATCTCCCTTTTTTATCGGAGCGTAAGCAAAAGGATAGTAATATTCCAAAACCTTAACGTTGCCTAAAAGACAGCGTTTTTTAATATATCTGCACTTAACATAATTCTTACTTCCGCCGACTAAATCAATTTTAATTTCATTTGAGATAGTAATACGATTATATTTTTTCTCGCAAATTTCAGCATAATAAGTATGAGCGTCCCAATCATCGGGGCAATTTAGTGTTACGCAAATAATTGTATTATTTTCATATTTTTTTGCACTTACCAAACATCTTCCTGCCCTTTCTGTAAAACCCGTTTTCACACCAATGAATTTGCCGTCTTTAAGATTATATGACAAAAGTTTATTATGATTATAAATCGTTTTGACATCATCATTAATTTTTATATTGGCACTTTGCAAAGAAACAATCTTTGAAAAAATTTTATTTTCCATAGCGCAAGAAGCAAGCAGAGCCATATCGTATGCGCAAGAATAGGGTCGCCCCTTATCAAGCCCCGACGGTGTGGAAAAGTGCGTATTATTCATACCGATACTTTTAGCCGTATCGTTCATAATCCGGGCAAAATCATCAATGCTTCCTGTCAAATACAGAGCTACGGCATTTGCAGCATCATTCCCCGACGAAAGCATCATACCTACGCACAAATCGAAAAGCGATATTTTATCCCCTGCCTTTAGATATATAAGCGAGCCCTCCGTACCATCGAGCATTTGAGAGGTAACAGTTACAATATCATTAAGCTTATTACTTTTGCAGGCAATAAGGCAAGTCATAATTTTTGTAGTTGACGCCACGCTTCTGTGCTCATAAACGTTACTTTCATAAAGAATTTGCTGAGTGATCATATCCATAACGCATACACTTGACGCTGAAAAGGTCGATCCAAAAGCAACATTAGGAAATGCAAATAATAAAGTAAAAAGAATTAATGCAATTTTCTTTAACAAAACAATCACCTACATAAATATATGCAGGTGATTGAGATAATAGCAAAATTATTCAGCCTTAGCTTCTTCGCTTGCAGGTACTTCTTCCTTGCCTTCAGGCTTAAGAAGTTCTGTAACCTTATCAACAAGTTCAGGAATCATTGCAATAGCACGGTCAGCAGATGAGGTGTAGTTATTAATCTGCATCATTCTGCATTTGCCGTTTTCAATAACAATAAAAGCAACAGGAGTAATGGTGATACCACCGCCGCCACCGCCGCCGAAAAGTTCTTGATTTTGCTTTGAAGGGAGATCTGTACCGCCTGATGTAAAGCCGTAAGATACCTTAGATACAGGAATTAAAGTAGTTGTACCTGTAACCATAGGCTCACCAATAATAGTTGATGTGTCAACCATCTGGCGCATCTTTTCAAGAGTGTTTTCCATTATTTTGTTTACCGGAGTTTCCTTCATAATCATTTATCCCCTTTAATAGATTTTTTATTAAAAATTAAATTTTTGATAAATATAAATACTGCTTTAAAGCCGACCTTTAATATAAGTTTGACATTAATGCTTGCTATAAGCTGAAATTCAAACTCTGTTCGCTCTGCAAGAAAATCAGGCTGAATATAATCATCGAAATTGTCAACCTTCATACCATTTAAAATCATTCCCTTAAGCGGATAATAATATTTGCAAAGGGTACCGTAGGCACGGGCGATAAGGTCTGCATCACCGCCGCCCACTAATATCATAACATAAAATGAGTAAATATGTAAACCCCTAAATAGAGTTAAAACGGCATTATTTGCAGTTTCAGCCACATTTGTAAACAAATCCAGCATTCCGACAATGCCCTGCGTATCCCAAATCTTTTTAAGCGGGTTAGGCTTTGGCGCCTGTTCACTCTTTTTATCTTTAATTTCGACTTCCTCTGTTTTTTGAGTTTCGTCAGTTTCGAGAGATTTTGCCTCAGCCTCAACAGCAACGTCGGCAGCTTTTTCGATAGGAGTTTCCTTTTCTTTGTTCTTTTTGTATTTCTTGCCATTCTTTCTGTTTTTTCTTTCCCCGGCTACTTCTTCAGCCTTTTTTTCAGGAAAAAGCACAAAGGAAAGAATTTTGGAAAGAACTATATCTTTTTCGATAAAAAGGATTTGTATTTTTGTGTGCCAGCCTTTGTCATAAACAAGAGTGACGGTAGCCGAAAGAGACAGAATTGCAATAATGATTACTGCCAAAACAGCAATAATTATAAGAAATACTTTCATTATTATTCATCCCCCTCTTCAAATGTTTCTGCATCGGGAATATCAGCTTCTTTACGCTTTTCGTTCTCAAAAAGCGAGGTTTGAGAATCATCCTGCTTTTCCTCCTCCGGTAAATCGGGCAAATCATCAAGGCTGTTAAGAGAAAAGCAGCGTAGAAATCTGTCCGTCGTACCATATACGAGAGGTCTTCCGGGTAAATCAAGCCTGCCCTTTTCCTCAATAAGTCCTTTTTGGATAAGATTAGATACCGGGCCTGAACAATCGACGCCACGTATTTGCTCAATAAAAGAACGTGTAACAGTCTTATTGTAAGCCACAATCGCAAGAACTTCAAATGCCGCCTGACTTAAAGGAGTGTTCTTTTTAATTTCAAGAAGTCCTCTGACTTCATCTGAATATTCCTCTCTCGTGCAAAGTTGATATTTGCCGTCAATACGAATAAGCCTTAAACCACGATTATTTTCATCATACATAGCTTCAAGATGGCCGAGCATTTTAATAACATTTTCAACATCAACATCAAGCACTTCTGCCAATTTACTCGGCTCAACAGGATCACCTGCCGCAAAAAGCATAGCTTCAAGAGAAGCCATAATATTATTACTGCCCAATATCATTCACCTCGTCCATCATTTGCACAGTGGGATTATTCATTTCGCCATCAATTAGAATTTTTTTTGTTTTAGCAAGTTCAAGTACAGCAAGAAATGTTGCCACCATATCGCTTTTAGTTTCGGCATCGGTAAATAAATTTAAAAAACGAACCTTTTTGCCGCCAAAAAGCTTTTTCATCACGGTAGACACTTTTGAAGCTACAGCCACAAATTTCTTCGCAACAATTACTTTAAATGAATCAAGCGGAGGCGGTAACTTACGTCTTCCCCTGCCGGCAGCATTAATATATGCACTCAAAAGTTCCTCACCCTCATGAAAACGCTCGTAATCATAATTGATGTGACCTTCTTCTGGTTGACGAACGAATCTATTAAAGCCGTCAGTTTGTTTTGCAAGCTTGCCTGCCATTATTTTACAATCCTGATATTCAATAAGCTCCCCGGTAAGTTCCTTTTTAAGGATTTCCGCTTCCTCGTGCCTTGGCAAAAGCGATACTGTTTTAATATAAATCAACCTCGCAGCCATTTCGAGAAATTCACCGGCAATATCAAAATCTTGTTCCTGCATCTGCCTGACATAATCAAGATATTGATTAACAAGCTCGACTATAGGAATATCGTTAATATTTAATTTATGCTTTGAAATAAGATGAAGTAAAAGGTCCATCGGTCCTTCAAAAACATCTATTTTATAATTAAGCTGTTCCATTAATTACCTCGTCAAAAAACCAAACAAAAGCTTTGGAAGTATGCCTACAACACTCATAAGAGCATTAGAAAGCCAAGAAATAGGAGCATCAAGCACACCTGTAAAGAGAGCAATCATTAGTGCAATCATAATGTATCTTTCATATTTCATATAGCCAAAATACTTGTCATCAGGCAAAACGGCAAGCAAAATTCTGGAACCGTCAAGCGGAGGAATCGGAATAAGGTTAAATACTGCAAGTGTTACATTTACGCTTGCTGCAAAATAAAAGAAATAAGCAACAGCATATGTGACAGTACTGCTAATTCCTGCAATATCAAGTATTCCATAGTAGAAAAACAGAGCAACGAATGCCATCAAAAGATTGGAAGCAGGGCCTGCAAGTGCGGTAAGCGCCATTCCCTTTTTAGGATTTTTAAAATTGTTAGGATTAATCGGAACAGGATTTGCGTAGCCAATACCGAAAAGAAAAATCATTATCGTGCCAAGAAGATTAAGATGAACAAACGGGTTAAATGTCAGTCTGCCTTGATTTCGTGCAGTATGGTCACCAAGTTTATCGGCCATTAAGCCATGAGCAAGTTCGTGAATAGGTAAGCAACAAAACACGACAAAGCAACGTGACAAAATAGCAATAATTGCCTCTATATAATTACCTGATCTTAAATATGAAAGAATTGAAAGCATAGAATCATCCTTGTTATCATTTTATTTTTTATCGGCAACAACCATTCTGTCGTTGCCATATAAGTCTTTAAAAACACTAATATTATTAAAATTTGAAAGTATCTGCAAAATATCTTTTCCCTGTTCGTCTCCGATTTCTAAGAAAAGTTTGCCGTTTTTATTAAGTTTATTATTCCAATTATCGTTGATTACACGATAAAAGTCAAGTCCGTCTTTTCCGCCGTCGAGAGCCATAAGCGGTTCTTTTAAAACCTCACATTGCAAATAAGCAATATCATTGCTTTTAATATACGGAGGATTTGAAATAATTATATCGGCATTTTCAAGTTCAAAAAAGCTGTCAATTTTGCAAATATCACCTTGTATGATTTTAACATTTTCAATTCCGTTTGCGTTTTTATTCAAATAAAGGAGCGCATCTTCACTTTTTTCAATAAGATAAACGAAAGCATTTTTGCACTTTTTTGCAATGCTTAAGCCGATACAGCCACTACCGGCACATAAGTCATAAACAGTGCATTTTCCAAGTGTTTTAATATGATTAATTGCTTTTTCAACAAGTTCTTCAGTTTCAGGACGAGGAATCAATACACCCTCGCCTATATAAAACTCACTTTCATAAAAGTCCCATTTGCCCAAAACATATTGGAGCGGTTGACCGTCTTTCAATTTCCAAAGCATATCAGCAAGTTTTTTGTTTAGTACAAAATCGTTCTTATGAGAATCATATTCACTGTTTTTAATATTTAAAATTGAGCAAACAACGCAGAGCGCTTTAAAATCGCTTTCGTCAACACCGTTTCTTTCTAAAAAAGTAACAGCATAACTGTATGCTTCTTTCAATGTCATTTTATCTCGTCATCCTCAAAATTGTCAGTAATAACTGCCTTAAGAGATTCAATACCGACCTCAATAATATCGTCAGTCGGTTCTTTAGTAGTAAGTCTTTGCATCCACAAACCGGGTGCGCTCAAAATCTTAACAAGCAAATTATCATGTTTACCTGCATATTTAATAAATTCATATCCTACACCCATAAGAAGCGGAATAAATGCAAGCTTTAAAAGCATCCATAATACTCTGACTTGAGCAATCGAAGGAAATATCTTAGACAAAATAGTGCTGAAAATAATGCTGAAAATAAGCATTACAAAGATAAAAGAAGTTCCGCACCTCGGATGAAAACGACAACTTTCACGTACATTTTCAACTGTAAGTTCTTTGCCGGCTTCATAGCAAGCGATTGATTTATGTTCAGCGCCGTGATACATAAAAGTACGCTTAATATCCTTCATTTGGCTTACAAGTGCAATGTAGATTACAAAAATAAGTATTTTCATAACACCCTCAATAGTACCTTGCCAAGGTGTCAATGAGCTATTAAAAACCTGATTAAGTTTATTGAATGCAAGAACCGGAAGATAAAAGAAAATCAGAAAAGCAAGTGCAAATCCTAAAACAGTTGCAATACCCATCAAGATGTTCATAAATTTATCGCCAAGCTTGTCGGTAAGCCATTTTTCAAACTTATTCATCTCAACATCTTCAAGATCTTCCATACCCGACGCTTCAGCTGAATACATAAGCATTCTATAACCCAAAATCATTGATTCCACAAAATTGACCATACCTCTGATTATCGGCAAGCCCCAAAATTTGTGCTTATCACGTATATGATTAAATTCGTGATGTTTAACAACAATATCTCCGTCAGTTTTGCGAACGGCTGTTGCTATGCCTCGAGGTCCTTGCATCATAACTCCCTCAATAAGAGCCTGACCTCCGACTGAGGTTTTATGCATTTTCTTTTCTTTCATACTTTCGAACCTTTCAGTTTTTGTTAATTTCTACACCCTCGTTAATTTCAGCATCCTGCACAGTTTCATTTTGCTTCATATCATTAAGTTCATTTTTAGTCGGACTGTTTTCAACAGGAAGATAAATGGTAACAAGTGTACCTTTGCCTTCTTTACTGTCAATTTCAAGTTTGCCATGATGAAGATTAACTATCTCGTTTGTAACGGCAAGGCCGATGCCTGAGCCCCTGACCGAAACATTTGCTTTATAAAACTTTTCTTTTACGTGCGGCAAATCCTCTTTACTTATTCCACAACCTTGATCAGCAATAGCAATTTTAACAAAATTTTGATTATCAAGTTTAGTAAACTCCGCTTTAACAAATATTTTGCTTGGCGAACGAGAATACTTAAGCGCATTATCAAGAATATTCATGAAAACCTGTTTTAATCTGTTAGCGTCAGCATTTGCAATCGCCGGTACCTCAGGAATACTGTATTTAACCTCAATTCCGTCTCTAAGTGCTCTTTCACGAAATGTAAATACCGTTTCGTCAAGTTCGGCAAATAGGTCAGTCTTTGCAAGACGAAGATTCATTCTGCCGCTTTGAAGACGTGAAAAATCAAGAAGTTCCTCAACAAATCCTTCAAGCCTTCCGGCTTCCTTAACAATAACCTGCAAGCCTTTGCGTGTAAGTTCATCAACGGAAGCGTCTGTACCGAGCATAAGTGTTTCGCCCCAGCCTTTAATTGATGTAAGCGGTGTACGAAGTTCATGAGAAATGGTTGAAATAAAATCATTTTTCATTTTATCTGTAGTTGAAATTTCCTCAGCCATTGTATTAATAGAGTCACAGAGCTTACCTATTTCATCGTCATATTTTTTTTCAATTCGAACCGAATAATCGCCTTGCGATATTTTTTTAGTAGTTTCGGTTATTTCCTGAACCGGAAAAATAATTGAACGTATAAAAAACAAATTAGAAAATATAATTAATGCAAAAACAATAATCAGCGCCGCTAAAACAAGAAATATAAGTGTTGCAACCTGCCTGTCAATTTGTTCAAGCGAGGACAAAACACGAATGGCTCCCACATTATCTCCGTTTGAATCCTTAATAATTCTGCAAACAGCCATAACCTTTTCACCATTGCTGATTTTACCGATATATTTAGCTTTATTGCTGTCATTTTCAAGCGCCTGTGTATAATCAGGCATATCTTGTTTTTCAATAGCAAAGCCGCTTGACGATACAACGACATTGCCGTCAATATCAATTATCCAAGTAGTAGTTTTTTCCTTATAACTATAGCTGTCAATATATTCTGCGGCTGACTGTTCAAGAGTATTACCAGCATCAAGATTGGCACTGAAATAACTGACAGCAGTTGAAGAAGCGCCGGAATTGAGTATACTTTCGACATTTGAATAATATGTATTTTTAATTGAAAAGGCGGAAATAATAAAAACAATAATAAAAAATACTACAATAACGCCTATAATGTTAATAAGCCATCTTAATGTAATACCTTCAATTTTAGGTAAATGCAATTTTTCCTTAGAAATTTTTTTCATTACTGTTAGTCCTGCCATTATAAAAAAATATAATTATTGATTATCCGTTATCCACTTATAGCCAAGTCCCCAAATAGTTACAAGCCTTGTCGGACTTGATGGATTATCCTCAATTTTCATTCTTAAACGCCTGATATTTACATCTACAATTTTTTCATCTCCGAAATAATTAGCTCCCCAAACCGTTTTTAAAATAGCAGTTCTCGAAAGAGCAGCATTTGGATTTTTAAAGAAATATTCAATAATTTGAAATTCAACTTGAGTAAGCTCTATCATTTCGCCGTTCTTTGAAAGGGTACGATTACGAAGGTTAAGTTCAAATTCGTCAAGAATAATACTGTCACCCGTTGTATCATTTTTTCTAAAACCACGTGTCATTTCTACTCTTCTGTAGACAGCGTCAACTCTTGCCATAAGTTCGCTTGGTGAAAACGGCTTGGTAACATAATCGTCAGCACCGTACATAAGACCCGTAACCTTGTCCATTTCCTGAGTTTTAGCACTAAGCATAATAATACCCAAATCACTTGAACGCTTGCGAAGTTCCTTACAAACAGAAAGACCGTCAAGCTCCGGCATCATAATATCGAGAATTGCAACATCAAAGCCTGTTTCATCCTGAGAAAACTTTTCGAGTGCAACAGCACCGTTTTCAGCCTGTTCAACGTTGTATCCGCTTCGTGTCAAATTGATAACTATAAACTCTCTGATGGATTCTTCGTCTTCGGCAACAAGCACTTTTTTCATAAACATACCTCCTGAAATCAGTATACTTTAATCATATCTTTTAAGGTTTGAATATTTATATCAATATCGGAACCTTTGTTTACCCTTGCAAGATAAACAAATCCGCTGTTTTTCATAATCATTGTATAGTCTTTATATTTAGGGTCTTTTACGCTATAGTTTGAACTTATAAGTGTGACTATTTCAAGAACATTACTCTTATCTTTTTTATTGATAAGTGTAAGTTTTCTTGATTCGCTGTCATATTTCGCCTTAACCTTAGAAAAATCATCATCGTCAATCACAAGAATATAGCCGTCACGCTTGCAAGAAAACGAATAACACTTATGCGATAAAACTGTATTAACGTAATTCACCCAATTTTGAGACGTAATCTCAGATGATTGCTTTTTAGAAGAAGTATCTTCGGGAATCTCAATATATCCGTCACCGTCAATATCACGGCATGTTACCTGACTTGAGCGTAAAGTTTCCTTAGTTCTGCCTGTTGAATAGCTGTAAAAAGGAGAAATAATTGAATTATAATAATCAGACCAATAAATAAATTCCGTCACCATTGATGAACCGTCGGCGCAAAGTGCATCGGCATAAATAGAAGTACCTTCATCGGTTTTGGCATACTTTATACTCTCAAATGAAGTAATCGTGCTGTCAAGCCTTGTTTCTCCGATAAGTTCCCTCTTACCTGTTCCAAACGAATAAAGCTCCGCTCTCGGGTTTTCACTCGAAGTACCCGTTGCAAAAACAAGAAGTTCCATAACGCCGTCATCATTAGCGTCAACACAAATAAAATTACTGCCTGTAATTGATTTTGAAATGGGTTTTAATGAATATTTACCGTCATTTTGAGAATAAACGTTGATTGATGTACCTGTTTGCTTTGATACAACGCTCCAACAAACAATTATTTCCATTTTTCCGTCATTATTTAAATCACAAAAATCAACACTGTTTACATCGGTAGCAGCACCGTCAACATTTGCAATGACGTTCCAACGCTCACCGCTTTTCTTAATAACCGCCATAGAAATTGTGCCGACCTTGTTTGACGGTTCATAAAAAGCTACGGCTTCGTTAATTTTATCGCCGTCAATATCTTTTAAAATGAAAGATGTTGTGTAATTTCCCGTTGCCGGAATTTTGATTGAATAACCGCTTTTACAATATTCATCAACAGCACTTTGAACACCTGCATTATCGCCGCTCGGAGAAATGGGAGAAATCAAATCATCAATTGAGGAAGAGAGCCGAAAACTATTACAGCCGCAAAACAAAAATGCAACAAGGCACAATACGGCAATTATTTTTACACCCTTAAATTTAGGCACATTCACTCCTCCTTATAAATAAATCTATAATATTATAACAGAAAGTAACAATAAAATAAACAATTATTTTAAAAACATTTACACAAATATTACATAGCATTTATAGCAATATTACACAAATTAATTTTTGTAACCGTTTAGGCATAAAAAATCCCTCAATTTTTTCGAGGGATTTTTGAAGTCAGTCAGTATTTATTATGTACCTTTTCCGCAAAGCAAAGAAAATCTTTTATTCTTATAACCGTTGCGTCATCAAGAACAGCCTTACCTGTCATTCTGCCAAAAACTTGATGCTGATTTGTAACAATTATACCAAGTGCGCTTGTATAATCACTTCTGTCAATAATAGGCTCAAATTTCATTTCAAATCTGCCGTCTGATGATGTAAAGGTCCAGGGGTCGGTATAACTATCTCCGATATTAAATTTAACATCATCTATCTTATGAGCCTTGCCGTCATAAAAAATCACGTTTTCACTTGCGGCAGATGTGTCACCGAAACCGTACCCGATATTAAAACCGAATCGGTGACCGTCAACCTCGCCTGAGCCTGAACCCCAATACCAAATATTATCATAGGTCCAAACACCTCTGCCCCAATCAAGACCGCCAAAGTCCGTTTCGGGCGAAAATTCATAACATTTTCCGTCATACAGCACCTTGCCCGAAGCACGCATACAATTGATTTTTTGATTGTAATAAAACGCCTTTTTATCTGTTTTAAACGGAGTGGCAATTACCATAGTATCATCATTAAGA